>JAHITX010000065.1 GCA_018817425.1 Pseudomonadota bacterium | reverse complement strand
TCCACGAAGAAATTGACATGACATAAGAAGGGATTGCGACTGTATTTAAATACCAAATTGATTTACGCTGTTGGGAAGAAATTGACCTGACATAAGAAGGGATTGCGACGGCAGGATTTTTATAATATCGTTCGCCTTCTTCTGCGAAGAAATTGACCTGACATAAGAAGGGATTACCGCCGAAGGCGGAGTGTTAGGTGTAAAGTGTAAGGTGTTAGGAAACTTTTGTGACAACTATTAAATTACTCCAGGTTTAAAAATACTTAACACTTAACACATAAAACTTAACACTCCTGCCGAAGGCTTACATACCTTTTTCCATGGAGAGTTAGCCATGTTTTATCTTGTTTCCTATGATATTACCGACGACCGGCGACGCACCCGTCTGGCCAAAGCGCTTAAGGATTATGGGGGGCGGGTTCAATACAGCGTGTTTGAATGTTTGCTTAACCAGGAGTTATTAGATAAGATGATTAACCGGATTGATGCTATCATTGATGAAACCGAAGACAGTGTGCGAATTTATGGCTTATGCGCAAATTGCGAGAAGGTGATTAAGATTATCGGGACGGGTGAAGTCTCTCATGATGAGGATGTTTATATTTTATGAAACGTAAGTGTTAGGTCTTGGAAGATATTGACCTGACATAAGAAGGGATTGCGACGAAGAAGATATGGCACATGCTTTCCCCGTTCCGGGAAGAAGAAATTGACCTGACATAAGAAGGGATTATCGCCAAAGGCGGAGTGTTAGGTGTAAAGTGTAAGGTGTTAGGAAACTTTTGTGACAACTATTAAATTACTCCAGGTTTAAAAATACTTAACACTTAACACATAAAACTTAACACTCCTGCCGAAGGCTGGCTGACCTGACATAAGAAGGGATTACCGCCAAAGGCGGAGTGATAGGTGTAAGGTGTTAAGTGTTAAGTTAAAAAATTTGTTGTTTATCAACGGGGATACTAATAACACTATTGTTAATAGAATTTAGAATCGGAGTAATTAAAAAATCTGTATAGTAAGAACCGGTTGATGTTTATTTGAAAACATTATCTGCCATGATTCAAGCTCTGATCAAACAGCAAAAGAACGAATAAATGCTTTTTTTGCACTTACTTAACACCTAACACCTTACACTTAACACTTTTTTTACTGAGGTTTTATTATGGCATACCATTCATTTGAAAATCTGGAAGTATGGAAAAAAGCTTGCCGGATTGCTGTTCGGACATATGAGATAATGAAAGACGTTAAGGATTTTGGGCTTCGGGATCAAATGACAAGAGCTGCTGTTTCTATTGCTTCAAATATTGCCGAAGGTGCTGAAAGAGGTACAAAACCTGAATTTATCCGTTTTTTGCATATAGCAAAGGGGTCGGCGGCTGAATTGAGGACTCAGATTTACATTGGTTTTAAAATCGGCGCAATTAAACAATCTGACCAAGAAGAAATGGTTGTTGAATTGAAAACATTGTCATCCATGATTCAAGCTCTGATCAAACAGCAAAAGAACGAATAAATGCTTTTTATGCAGTTACTTAACACCTAACACCTTACACTTTACACTTTTTTCTAACACTTCTTTATCCCTGCCCGATAAGCACATAGCTATTGACTAAATACCTGAAGCTGGGATAGAAAGACTTGCTTTACCAACATTTCAAGTTATTATAAGCTTATCGTATATTTTTCAAATGCAGCTGATAGAAACGGAGTATAAGTTAAAAGGAAATGATTCAATTAATAAGAGGGTTTAAAGATATTCTTCCGGAAGAGACAGGTCTTTGGCAGAAAATAGAAAAGACCGCGATATCCCTTTTTGAAAGTTTCGGTTTTTGTGAGATTCGTCTTCCTATTATCGAACATACCGAACTTTTTGCAAGAAGCATAGGACAGGATACGGATATTGTCGAAAAGGAAATGTATACTTTCCTTAACAAAAAAGATGAATTTATCACTTTGCGTCCTGAAGCCACCGCATCAGTTGTAAGAGCCTATATTCAGCACAGACTCTATGCTGTTGATCCTGTACAAAAATTTTATACCATAGGGCCGATGTTTCGAAGAGAACGACCGCAAAAGGGACGTTACAGGCAATTTTATCAGATTAATGCTGAAATCTTGGGAGTTGATTCACCCCTTGCAGATGCTCAGCTTATATTTATGCTTGTTGAGCTTTTTAAAAGATTGTCTGTTGCAGATATTAGTATTCATTTAAATTCGCTGGGATGCCAACAATGCCGTCCCAACTTTAAAAAAGCTCTGCAAAAGTACTTGTCAAATACTTCATCAACTCTTTGTTCGGACTGCGAGAGAAGGAAAATAAATAATCCTTTAAGAGTTCTTGATTGCAAAGTGCTTTCCTGCCGTGAAACTATGAAAGATGCTCCATCCATCGTAGAGCACCTGTGTGAGGAATGCAGCAGGCATTTTGAAACTGTAAAAGATTCTTTGAATGATTTGAATATTTCCTTTGAAATAGACAATCGGCTTGTAAGAGGTCTTGACTATTACACAAGAACATCTTTCGAAGTCCAAACGGGCTCTCTTGGAGCACAAAGTGCTGTTGCCGGAGGCGGACGCTATGACAAGCTTATAGAGTCTCTGGGAGGACCATCCCAGCCTGCAATTGGCTTTGCGATAGGATTTGACAGGCTTGCAGAAATTCTTGCTGCAAACAATACCGATGTTTGCTGCAAACCCGATCTTTTTATTGCCGCTCTCGGAGAAAAAGCTAAAACAATGGCCCTGCAATGCTCGTGCGCTCTTGGTCTTGCCGGAATAAAAACGGAAACCGATTTTTCGGATAAAGGCTTAAAAGGGCAAATGAAAAAAGCCGACAGGCTTGGTAGCGGGCATGTTCTTATCATAGGAGAAAACGAGATTGTTGAAGGCTTAGTTGTTTTAAGAAATATGACAACAAAAGAGCAGGTTTCTTTACCCATAGATGGGATAGCAGAAAATCTAAAATCAATCTTTGCGGAAAACAAAAAAAGTTTATAATTTTTATTATTTTGAAAGGATTCTAAAAGTTGGCGGATATACTTGGGAAAATGAGAAGAACCCATAATTGCTGTGAACTTAACACGGCAGATATCGGTAAAGAAGTAGTTCTTATGGGATGGGTACAGCGCAGAAGAGATCACGGCGGTGTAATATTTATTGATTTACGCGACAGAGAAGGCTTAACCCAGGTGGTTTTCAATCCGGATCATGAAAGCAACACGCATGCGAAAGCTCATGAAATAAGGAGCGAATATGTAATAGGAATCCGTGGCAAGGTTGAAAAACGCCCCGAAGGTATGACAAATCCGAATTTAAAAACAGGTGAGATTGAGGTTTTTGTATCCGAGCTTAAAATCTTAAATGAAGCTTGCACCCCTCCTTTTCTTATTGAAGACTCTATAGATGTTTCTGAAAATGTGCGCCTGAAAAACAGATATATCGATTTAAGACGTCCTCATATTCAAAAAAACTTGATCCTTCGTCATAAAGCTTCGGCATCTGTAAGAAAATACTTAGACGAACTTGGCTTTATAGATATTGAAACTCCGGTTTTAACTAAAAGCACACCTGAAGGCGCTCGTGATTATCTTGTTCCAAGCCGTGTAAGTCCCGGCATGTTTTATGCGCTTCCGCAATCTCCGCAGATTTTCAAACAGCTTCTCATGATCTCAGGTTTTGACAAATACTACCAGATTGTACGCTGCTTCAGAGACGAAGATTTAAGAGCCGACCGCCAGCCTGAATTTACTCAGATAGATATTGAGATGAGTTTTATTGGTGAAGAAGATATTATGGCGCTTGCCGAAGGTTTGATAAAAAATATTTTTAAGGACGTACTTGATAAAAATATAGAAACTCCTTTTTTAAAAATCCCATATAAGGAAGCTATTGATCGTTTCGGGCTTGATAAACCGGATCTTCGTTTCGAACTTGAGCTTAAAGATATTTCGGATATAGTAAAAACTTCAGGCTTTAAGGTTTTTGCATCTGTTGTTGAAAAAGGCGGGATAGTCAAGGCATTAAATGCAAAAGGCTGCGTTAATTTTTCCAGAAAAGATATAGATGATTTTACTGCATTTGCTGCTGTCTACAAAGCAAAAGGTCTTGCCTGGATAAAGGTGAAAGAAGACGGATGGCAATCTCCTATCGCAAAATTTTTTACGGATGAAGAAAAACAGGATCTTATACAACGTATTGATATGGAACCAGGTGATCTTGTTTTTTTTGTAGCGGATCAGCCTAAAATAGTAAATGATGCCCTTGGGCATTTAAGAAACCACATCGCCCAAAAGCTTAATCTTATCGATGACAGCATATTCAATTTCTTATGGGTTACCCAGTTTCCAATGATAGAATATGATGAAACCGAAAAAAGATATCAGGCAATGCACCACCCTTTTACTTCCCCGCTTGAGGAAGACTACGAACTTTTAAAGGAAAATCCCCTTGCAGTTCGTTCAAGAGCCTATGACCTTGTATTAAACGGTTCTGAAATCGGGGGTGGGAGCATACGTATTCACCAGAAAAATCTACAGGAAGCTGTTTTCGAAACTCTTGGTATGAGCGCAGAATCATATAATGAAAAATTCGGGTTTCTGCTTTCAGCCCTTGAAACCGGAGCACCTCCTCATGGCGGAATCGCTTTTGGTTTCGACAGACTTATCATGATACTTTGCGGCGGGTCATCCATACGGGATGTAATTGCTTTCCCGAAAACGCAGAAAGCGTCATGCCTTCTAACTAATGCACCATCTGAAACCAGTAAAGCTCAGCTTGATGAACTTTGTTTAAGAATAAAGACTGTTAAATTATAAACAAAACCCTTAAAAATTGCTGAATCTGAAATACTTTTTTTGGAGAGAAAGCGTATGGTAAGCTTTTTTTTATTTTCCAGAAATATAAAGCTCGCAGTTAAGGTATGTCTGTGCTTTTTATCTTTCCTTTTTTTCCCGGCAGATGTCCGTTGCCGGGATCTTGCTGATAAAAATGTTTTAATCATAGGAGCCAGTTTCAAAACGCCCCATTTTGGCCGATCTTAAGCGTTGGGCTCAAATTTCAATCCTCGAAATACTTAATGTATTCCTGTGGTTGAAATTTTCTCCCGCCTTGAGCTTGACCAAACTGAAACGTTTTGAAAGTGGCTC
>JAHITX010000064.1 GCA_018817425.1 Pseudomonadota bacterium | reverse complement strand
TTAGGTCAGATTTGGCTGATCTGATTGAGCAAAACCGCAAATGTAGCGGGCTACGTTGAGGATTTTGCGATTGAAGATCAGTCAAAGATGGCTTGAAGATGGGATGCCAAAACGATGAGTTATTCATTTCCAGTTCCTAAGCAAGTTTATCAGGTAAAACGGAACATATTTATGGAAATTGTCCAATCTTTTGTGTCAGCCCTTATTCCTATTATGGTTGCTATGGATGCTCCCGGCATTCTTCCGCTTTATATAGGTATGACAGAAGGAATTGATAAACAGCAACGGAAAAAGATAGTCCGCCAATCAATCATTACGGCTTTTATTGTTGCAGTAGGTTTCATTTTTTTGGGACAAGTTATATTTAATGCTCTGGGGATATTGGTGGAAGACTTCATGATTGCAGGAGGCGGGGTCCTTTTGATCATAGCCGTTGCCGATGTGGTGCGTGCCGGTGAAAAACCAATTGAGCGAAGCCCTGAATTTGGCGTAGTACCTTTCGGCACCCCACTTATAGCGGGTCCGGGTACATTAACCACTGCGCTTGTTCTAGTTGGAACAAACGGTTATATCCCCGTCATATTTTCACTAATAGTAAACCTCTTGTTTGCATGGTTAATTTTCAATCAATCGGAACGTATCATAAACTTTTTCGGGATAAGCGGTTCCAGAGCTTTTGCTAAAGTTGCTTCACTTATTCTTGCTGCATTTGCAGTAAAGATGATAAGAAGCGGAATTATGAAATTCATATAGAGCCACTTTCAAAACGTTTCAGTTTGGTCAAGCTCAAGGCGGGGGAAAATTTCAACCACAGGAATACATTAAGTATTTCGAGGATTGAAATTTTAGCCCAACGCAGAGATCGGCCAAAATGGGGCGTTTTGAAACTGGCTCATATAAAGTTGATTTTTGCGGGGAGATAACCTTTCAATAATTTTTGGATTATCTTTATTACACCGGCCTTGCTTCAATTATATCAAGCGGACACTGAGTAGGGATGATATCTGAAAGCGCAAATCCGCCCCTGTCCAATATGGATTCAAATTCAGACCTGCTTCGCTCCAATCCTCCGGCAAGCGTTAGCATGCTGATATCTACAAGCTTGCCAAAGTCAGGTTCGTTGCCCGGAGGAATCACCCTCTCAATTATCAGAAGCCTGCCGGAACCTTCCATCGCCTTATGGCAAACTTTGAGAATAGCCACAGCCTGATCATCATCCCAATCGTGAAGTACCCGCTTTAAGATATATGCATCAGCGCCACCTGGCACTGATTGAAAGAAATCTCCGTTTATAAGTTCACAACGCTTGGTAACGCCTTGCTTGTCCAGAATAGTTCTGGCAGCTTGATCAACAGCTCTAAGATCATAAACTTTGCCGCTAAGCTCAGGATAGGTTTCAAGAATTTCTGCAAGAAGAGCTCCGTGACCACCCCCCACATCTATAATAGTCTTAAATTGTGAAAAGTCATAGGCATTAACAACAGGTGCCAATTCATGCCCGGAAAAACTTGTCATTGCTTCATTAAAGTGTTTTGCTGCTTGTGCATCCTTGGCAAGATATTCATGAACATTCATGCCATGGGCATGGGCAAAAGCAGGTTTGCCGGTCTTCACACTGTATAAGAGCTCGCCCTCCGCCCTCCATGACCATGGTTCACCAACCATAATGGCATATCCGGCAAGTGAACCTGGAATTGCTGTTTGCAGATTTTCTGCAAGCGGTGTCAACTGAAAACAACCGTCTCCATTTTCACAAAATATTTCCAGACTCGCCAGAGCCCGAAGCAAACGATAAAGCGCGCGCGGGTGAGCATCTACTGCCCGGGCCAGTTCCTCACAGTTCTTGGGCCCGTCTTTCAAAAGATCGGCAATTTTCAGTTTTGCGGCAACATATATCAATTGAGTTACTCTGCTTCCATGAATCATATGCATCAATTTCATCTCTTGTGAAGTCTGCTTTATATCTTCAGAACAATTCTTTTCAGTCATTGATTTTCTCCATAAATGATTAAAAGATTGGAAGTTCCATACAAGCTGTATGTGATCTGTATATGAAAGTAAATCTTACGCCAATTATTGATCTGGCGGTTAACCGCTCTTTCTTTAAAATTAATTTAGATTGGTTACAATGATGTGTCAAGATTTAACCAAAATTTAACCAAAATGCCGTTCATGTGAAGTAATTATTAACCAAAGAAAATAGCAATCAAGGCTCTCGGAAATAAATGAATTCTAAAAGATAGTATTATCAATAGTGCATGATTAAATAGCATTAATCTTTTTCGTTTCTTGACTTTTAACCCTTCAGGCTATAGATATTCTATGAAATGATCATGAAATTTCCAACTAGTTTTTTAATATTGTATAATTTGCCGGAGGGATATGACCACCACTGTTAATATCGCCAATATATCGATTGGAAAAAATCATCCGCTTGTCATAATTGCCGGTCCGTGTGTTATTGAAAATAAAGATATAACATTTCAGATAGCATATTATCTTAAAGAACTTTCCCAAAAACTTGATATACCTCTGATATTTAAAGCTTCTTACGATAAGGCAAACCGTACTTCATTAAGCTCTTTCAGAGGGCCGGGGCTTTTAGAAGGACTTGATATTCTTGCTCAAATAAAAAAAGAACTGGGACTGTTAGTTATATCTGATGTCCATTCAATTAAGGAAATTGATAAAGCAGCCGATGTTTTAGATATAATTCAAATACCGGCTTTTCTTTGCAGACAGACCGATTTAATATTAGAAATTGCAAGAACTGGGAAACCAGTAAATATTAAAAAAGGGCAGTTTTTAGCCCCTTGGGATATTACAAATATAGTTGAAAAAATTGCTTCTGCCGGAAATACTAATATCCTCATAACGGAACGTGGCAGTACGTTTGGATATAACAACCTTGTAGTTGACTTCAGAGGCATTAATATAATGCAGGAAACGGGTTATCCTGTCATATTTGACGCAACACACAGCATACAGCTTCCGGGCGGTGCCGGCAAGAGTTCCGGAGGCGAACGAAAATTTGCGCCAATACTTGCAAAAGCAGCTGTTGCAGCAGGAGCTGACGGAATATTTTTGGAAGTTCATCCTGACCCGGACAAAGCACTTTGTGATGGGCCCAACTCACTGGTTCTTGACGACAGCCTTTATGCTTTAATTGCAAAGCTTAAGGCAATACGCGAGGTTGCTTTATAAATATAATCGAGGTTAATCATGATATTTAAAGTATCAGATGCAAAAAGCAGGCTTAAGCATGTAAAATTATTACTTCTTGATGTTGACGGTGTAATGACTGATGGTACTATAATATATGATGATAATAATATTCAAACTCAGACTTTTTATGTTAGAGACGGGCTCGGAATCAGGCTTCTTATGTTGGCGGGAATAGAAGTCGGAGTGATTACCGGGAGAAAATCGAATGCTCTGCATCACAGATGCAAAAACCTTAATATCCGGCACATATATGACAGCGTAAAAAACAAGGTTGAAATACTAAATGAAATAATTACAAAAACAAAAATCAAGCCGGAAGATATAGCTTATATTGGAGATGATCTTCCGGACTTTTCAATCATGAAGTCAGTTGGACTCCCGATAGCAGTTGCTGATGCTCATGAGGCAATAATCGAGATATCTTACATTGTAACATCAGCAAAAGGCGGGGCCGGTGCCATCAGGGAAATATGCGAAGCCATACTTAAAGCTCAAAAACACTGGGATTTAGTGATAGAAAGATTTTAAGAATGCATCTACGAAATCTATTCAGTAATAAAAAAATAAAAATCGTATTAATTTCAGCGATTTCGATTACTATTATTGCTGTTTTTGCTGTTATTATAGGATATCGCTATTTTTCAAAGAGGCCTTTGCAAATTCTGCCTGTAGTCCTTAATGGTACAAGTGTATCAATGGAAAAAATTAATCAAATCTCTACAAAAAACGGCATTGTTGAATGGAGCCTTGAAGCTCGTTCTGCAATTTATAGCGCAGAC
Source organism: Pseudomonadota bacterium (assembly GCA_018817425.1). Classification (NCBI taxonomy): domain Bacteria; kingdom Pseudomonadati; phylum Pseudomonadota; species Pseudomonadota bacterium. The sequence continues at coordinate 7,799 of JAHITX010000064.1, read as the reverse complement.
AAAAAAGAGGCTTTTGTTAAAGATCTTATGGTTACTTTTTTCACAAAAGATAATCAAAAAATATATCTTAGCGCAGACAAAGGAACCATAAAAACCGAATCAGGCAATATAGAAATTAATGGCAATATAACAATTACAAGCAATGATTATATTTTAAAAACAAGTATAATAAATTACGATAACAAAAAACGCGTTATTCAATCCAATGCTCCTGTTGAATTTACCGGCAAATCTTCAAACCTTATTGCAGATTCCATGTCGATAGATTTAAACATAAATAAAGCTGAATTGATCGGTAAAGTAGAAGGAATATTTGGTGACAACATTTCATTATAAAAAAAGGCAATACATTCATCTGCTGTTTGTTGTATTCTTTTTATTCCTTCCTGATACCATATTTGCTATAGATAAAATACTCAATACTCAGACAGAGGGAAAAACAGAAAAAACTCATATAACGGCAGATAAGCTGGTTATTGAAATAGATTCCGATAAAGCCGAGTTCATCGGAAATGTCAAAGCTGTTCAGGGCACAACTGTTATTACATCAGACAGATTGAATATTTTATATCAAAAAGATACTGCTGACACAAAAGATAATACAAAAGGAAAAGAATCTATAAAAGAAATAATAGCAACCGGAAATGTAAAAATATTGTTTGATGATAAAATAGCCTATTCTCAACATGCTGTTTACATAGCTAATACAGGAATCTTTACATTAACCGGACCCGGATCAAAAATTGAAAGCGGGAATAATTCCATTTCCGGATCAAAAATTATCTTTTTCAGAGATGACGGACATGTTAAGATAGAAAGCAATAGAAGCAATCGAGTTGAAGCTATCTTTGAATCTGTTGATAAAGGAATATAAATGTCAAAATTGCTTCTTGATAAACTTGCTAAAATTTACCGGGGAAGAAGAGTTGTCAATTCCGTTGATCTAAATGTGGAAAGCGGCAAAGTATTCGGACTTCTTGGCCCAAACGGAGCTGGTAAAACTACTATATTTTATATGGCCGTTGGAATGGTAAAACCTGACGAGGGCAGAATTTTTATTGATGATGAAGATATTACTTCATGCCCGATGTATATAAGAGCACGCAAAGGAATAGGTTATCTTCCCCAGGAACCGTCAATTTTCAGAAAGCTTACAGTTAGAGAAAATGTAATGGCAATTTTAGAAATGCAGCCTATATCATCAAAAGTACAGAATGAACGGGCAGACAGGCTTCTTGAAGAGCTTGGCATCAAACATCTATCGAACCAGAAGGCATTACTTCTTTCAGGGGGAGAAAAAAGGCGTCTTGAAATTTCACGCACTCTTGCAACAGAACCGACTTTTATCCTTCTTGATGAACCCTTTGCAGGAATAGATCCGCTGGCTGTACTCGATATAAAAAATATTATTGTACACCTTAAAAACCGCGGTATTGGGGTGCTGATTTCCGATCATAATGTAAGAGAAACTCTTAATGTATGCGATATGGCATATATAATTAGCGAAGGCAAAATCATTGAAGCCGGTAGCTCCGAAAAAATAGCTTCCAGCGAAATTGCGCGCCGTATCTATTTGGGAGATGAGTTTAAACTATAAATATGGCTCTTGAATTCAGACAACAACTTAAATTATCCCAGCAACTGGTAATGACTCCACAGCTCCAGATGGCTATAAAGCTTTTACAGCTTTCCCGTCTTGAACTTGTGGAAACAATTCGTCAAGAGCTTGAAACAAACCCTCTACTCGAAGAATCTCTTGATTCACATCCGGAAGACTCACCGGTTGAACGGACTGATAATCCGATTCAGCCGGAACTGCCGGCAGATAAAGAAATAAAAATAGAAGAAAAGATCAATTACGACGTAGACTGGAGTAATTATATTGATGAATATAATACTCCCGGCAAAGTTAATTTCGAAACCGAAAAGAAAGAATCCTTCAGCTATGAAACTTTTATCTCCGGTAAGGACTCATTAAATGATCATCTGCTATGGCAGCTTCTTATGGCTTGTACTACAAAAGAAGAAGAAGAAATAGGAAGTTTGATTATAGGCAACTTAAACACCGATGGATATCTGGAAACTTCTATTGAAGACATATTTAATAACAGTAATTATTCTACCGACAAAATTGAAGAAGTTTTGGCACTGCTGCAAACTTTTGATCCTTCGGGTGTTTGTGCAAGAGATCTGAAAGAGTCACTTTTGATCCAGGCAAAGCAGCTTAATCTTGACAACTCTTTAATAACCAATATCATACAACATCATCTCAATCATCTTCAAAACAGAAATTACAAAGCTATATCAAAGGAGCTTAAAGCTGAACTCAAGGATATCATATCGGCCATAGAAATCATAAAAAGTTTTGAGCCAAAACCCGGAAGGAAGTTTTCGGATGAAACACCTCAGTATATAACCCCTGACATATATGTTTACAAAACAGAAAATGATTTTGTAGTAGTTTTAAACGATGATGGAATGCCGAAACTGAAAATTAATTCTTATTACAAAAATACAATTAGTAATGGTGGAAAAATAAATAAAGATGCCAAGGAATACATAAATGATAAAATTCGTTCCGCCGCATGGCTTATAAAAAGCATCCAACAGCGTCAGAAAACGATATTTAAGGTCATGGAAAGTATTCTCAAATTTCAGCGGGAATTCTTTGAAAAAGGCATTACTTTCATGAAGCCTATGGTGTTAAGAGACATAGCTCAAGATATCGAAATGCATGAATCAACAATAAGCAGAGTTACAACAAATAAATATGCATTCACGCCACAGGGAATTTTTGAATTGAAATATTTCTTCAATAGCTCTATAAATAGAAGTAATGGAGAAACTATTGCATCTACCGGTGTTCAGGAAATGATAAAAAAGATCATAGAATCCGAAAACCCCAAAAAACCCTACAGCGATGACAAAATAACTGAAATTATAGCAAAACATAACATAAATATTGCAAGAAGAACTGTTGCAAAATACAGAGAAATTTTAAAAATACTATCTTCTAATAAACGCAAACAACCATAAGGAGGATTTATTATGCAAACTTCCGTTACTTTTAAAAATCTTGATCCTTCCGACAACCTTAAGACCTATATTTGCGATAAACTGGACAAGCTTGATAAGTACCTGGACAACCCGGCTGAGGCAACAGTCGTATTTTCAATAGAAAAATTTCGCCATATTGCTGAAGTAAATATTACAGGTGACAGGCTGAACATATATGGAAAAGAAGAAACAAACGATATGTATTCAGCGATAGATATGGTCATTGATAAACTTGAAACACAGATAAAGAAAAACAAACAAAAAATTCGAAACCGCCGGGTAAACCATAAAGAAAAATCAATAGCCAAAGACCAGGAAATTGTTGTATCCGAAGAACTAACTCCTGATCAGATAAAAATACGTAATATTGAATACAAACCCATGGACATAGACGAAGCAGTTATGCAAATGGATCTGGTTACTGATAATTTTCTTGTATTTACCAATGCACGTTCAGATAAAATTAACGTGCTTTATCGAAGAAAAGATGGAAATTACGGCCTTATCCAACCTATAAGTTAATTAACGGCCAAGAAACCGAATGTATGCTTAATTTTCGGTATGATGAAATAAAATGAAAATCCTTGAAGTATTACAAAAAGATACCATAAATACCGATCTTAGATCAACTGATAAGGCCGGAGTTATTGAAGAGCTGGTTGCTTCTGTTTCCGGACTCACAGGCAAGGATAGTAAAGAGCTTATAGATGTTATTAAGGAAAGGGAATGTTTGGGAAGCACCGGAATAGGCGGAGGCATTGGAATTCCACATGGAAAATTAAAAAATCTTGAATCGCTTATACTGGGTTTAGGTTTAAGCCGAAAAGGGGTGGATTTTGAATCTATTGATGGGCGACCGACCCATCTTTTCTTCTTGATTTTAACACCTGAAAATTCAACAGGGCTGCATTTAAAACTGCTTGCACGGATTTCAAGGATTCTAAAAAACGACTCTTTTAAAAACAAACTATTGAAAGCGGCCGATAGTAATGAGGTTTATTCCATAATCAAAGAAGTTGATGAAGATTTTTAAAAACAATACCATTTGAAGTGAAAAATTTAAAAATATTTATTATTACAGGACTTTCAGGATCGGGCAAAAGCACGGTAATTGCGGCATTCGAAGATGCCGGATTTTATTGTGTTGACAATATGCCCGTTGCTCTGCTCGCCAGTTTCCTCAAACTTCCCATAAAAAGCTCGGATGAAATTTCAGGGCTTGCTTTTGTTATGGACCTGCGTGAAAAAAATTTTTTATCTGTATATAAATCGTTTTTTGATTCTATAAGGCAAAATGGTTACTCTTTTGAAATTTTATTTCTTGAGGCTGACGAGGAAATTTTATTACAACGCTTCAGTCAGACAAGAAGACACCACCCTCTTTCCCATGGGAAAACACTTATAGAAAATATCCGAATCGAAAAAGAGCAGTTAAAGGAATTAAAAACTGCATCAGACAGAATAATAGATACATCCCGGCACAGCGTTCATGAGCTCAAAGCTATAGTTTCAGATATTGCAAATAAAAGCAAAAATATATCTCCTATGACGGTTCACATACTTTCTTTTGGCTACAAGTATGGGATACCTATAGATTCAGACCTGATTATTGATGTTCGTTTTCTTGCAAATCCATATTTTATTCCGGAATTGAGAGATCTTAACGGTGAGGATAAAAAAGTAAAAGATTTTGTTCTTAAAAGCAGACAAACAAAGACTTTTTTAAAAAAATATCTTGAGTTACTTGACTATTTAATCCCTTTATATGAAAAGGAAGGAAAAGCATATTTAACTATATCTATCGGATGTACAGGAGGCAGACATCGTTCCGTGGCTATTATCGGACATGTTTTTAAACATTTAGAAAAATCAGGGATAAGAGCCAGTATCTCGCACCGCGATATCGGCCGTTAATCATATATTTTTGGAGTCTATTCACAATTTGCCCAAATTACATATAGGAGTTTTATGATTGGAATCCTTATCGTTACTCATCAAAAACTTGGAGACGCGTTGATAGATGCTGCTGAATTCATCTTGGGAAACCGTCCTGACAAAGTAGTCTCTGTTTCCATAAATATTACCGAACCTGCAGATAAGCTTAGAGAAAAAATATTTGACGGCATCAAAAAGGTAAATGATAATGAAGGAATTATTATTTTAACCGACATGTTCGGCGGAAGCCCTTCCAATTTAAGTTATTCTTTTCTTGAAGAAGGCCGCACCGAAGTAATATCAGGAGTTAATCTTCCTATACTGATAAAAGCCATAAATTCACGCAAAGATATGGATGTAACAAAGCTTGCTCAATGTATCGAAGCTTATGGCAAAAAAAGTATTTCACTTGCAAGCGGTATTTTAAAAGGGAATAAAAGGACTTAGTTTTTTGCAGTGGCACCTTTCCAAGCTTACCCGACCCGATATAGAACAGATTCTTGAAATCGAGAAAACCTCTTTCAAAGAGCCGTGGTCACTTGCATTGTTTCTTGAAGAACTGATATGTAAAGATGCTTTTGATTATGTAGTTAAAAGCTATGGAACCAAAGAGCCCAAAACTGTTATAGCTTATGTTTGCTCCCGCATTATAGGCTCTGAGATGAGTATATTAAGAATCGCTGTATCAAATAAATTGCTGGGTATTGGAATTGCTTTCTGGCTGTTAAACAAACTTCTTAAAATTGCGATTAGCAAGAAAGTAACATCAGTCATTCTCGAAGTAAGAAGCTCTAACAAACCCGCTTTAGCACTGTATAGTAAAGCAGGGTTTGTAACTATAGGAATAAGGCCAAATTATTACACTGAAACCAGAGAAGACGCTATTGTTTTATTAAAAGAATTAACAAAGACGGTTTAGTAAAACAGGTAAGGCTTTCGCTGACTACATAAAACATTGTTAGCTCTAATACAACAGTATGTTATGTGTGAATATACTTTGGGAAAACATAAATCTGTAAAATGGGGGGTGGCATATGAACTTTTCAATAATCTTAGCTTTATTAAAAGACTATGGATTACCCACTTTATTGGTGGTTGTTGCAATCTATATCTTATTGAAATCAAAATTTTATTTGAGGTATCCAGCTGATAAAGAATAATAGTATTAAATTGAAATATTTTAATGTTGTTTTAATATAGATTGTTAATTTTATTTAGTAGTATAACAAGGAGAATATCATGAATAGCCGAAAGCCATTTATTGCCGGCAACTGGAAAATGTACAAAACCGGCATAGAGGCTGTGAAAACTGCCGAAAAATTAGTAAAACTGCTATCACAATACAGTGATGTCGATGTTATGATTGCGCCTGCTTACATAGCGCTTGAACAAGTCAATGAAGCCGTAAAAGACAGCTTGGTGATGCTTGGAGCACAAAATCTTTTCTGGGAAAAGGAAGGAGCCTACACGGGAGAAATATCTCCGGAAATGATTATTTCGGCCGGATGTAAATATGTTATTATTGGGCATTCCGAACGAAGGCAATTTTTCGGCGAAACAAATGAAACTGTAAACAAAAAAATTAAAGCTGCAATTAGTTATAATCTTAAACCTGTTTTTTGTATAGGTGAGTCTGAAAAAGAACGGGATGCAAATGAAACGTTTAATGTTCTTGACAAACAGATGGAAATGGGTTTAGAAGGCTGTTTGGCTGACAATATGCACAATGTGACCTTGGCGTATGAACCGGTCTGGGCAATAGGAACCGGCAAAACAGCCTCAAGCGAACAGGCACAGGAAGTTCATTTGTTTTTGCGTAATCTTATTGAAAAGCTTTTTGGGAAAACTATTGCCGAATCAATAAGAATACTATATGGTGGAAGCGTAAAACCGGAAAATGCAGCAGAACTTATGTCTATGCCCGATGTTGATGGTGCTCTAGTCGGTGGGGCTAGTCTTGATGCTGACAAATTTATGCAAATTGTAAAATTTAAAACGGTTGGGTAAACTACTATATGTCAATTTATTTAATAATATTACATGTTGTTGCCTGCATAGCGATAATAATGGTAGTACTGCTTCAAACGGGAAAGGGGTCCGATATCGGTGCTGCTTTCGGAGGAGGTTCCAGCCAGACTCTTTTCGGAAGTACAGGGGCTTCCACATTTTTGAGCAAGGCAACTACCGTTATTGCGATTGTATTCATGATCACATCTCTTTCTCTTGCTTATATGTCAGGCAACAGAAACAAAAGTTCGATCATGAAAGATGTTAAAATTCCTGTAGAGCAAAAAGCCGCTCAAGACAGTACTTCTGCCTCTCCCTCAGAGCAGGCAGCTCCGGCAACAATACCGGATACAGGTAAAAAAGAGTAGAAAGATGATATTGCCGAAGTGGTGGAACTTGGTAGACACGCTATCTTGAGGGGGTAGTGTCCCACGGGCGTGCGGGTTCAAATCCCGCCTTCGGCACCATATATAATTAAAGGCGCAACTTTTCAAAATGTTGCGCCTTTTTTTTTGATAAATATGTTTATAAGTGTAATATGATCTTCCCCCAGAAAAACGGACACCCCGATTAAGGAACAGTCGTGGCATTCTCAAATGTCATGGGACTTTTATTGCCCAACGAAGAATGCCTCCGTTTGCGATTATAAAATAGTTCTATTTAGAGAAAGCGTAAGCTCTTCGATTCTGCCCGAACTGAGTGTGCCCTCCTTGGAATCCCAGCCCCGCTCCTCATAGTAAGCAGTTAAAAGATCATCGAGATTAGCACTATTTAGCGGCGGGAATAATGAGTTTCCAAAC
>JAHITX010000063.1 GCA_018817425.1 Pseudomonadota bacterium | reverse complement strand
CAGTTTCAAAACGCCCCATTTTGGCCGATCTCTGCGTTGGGCTCAAATTTCAATCCTCGAAATACTCAATGTATTCCTGCGGTTGAAATTTTCGCCCGCCTTGAGCTTGACCAAACTGAAACGTTTTGAAAGTGGCTCAGTGTTTTGAAAAAAGTTATTTTTTGTGCTGATGATAAGGTACGTTCAAAATTCGGCTGCAACACGTCAATAAATGTGGATGTCTTGCTAACCTGATGAAGTTGGTTTTTAAGTTTATTCAAATGTCCATATGCAACAACTAATAATGAGATGCCTTTTTTATTTGTTTAAACCATATTCAAGGTATAAAATCCTGCGATAAATATTAAAAAACCTTCCATCCAGCATGTTCAATAATAAACATCGGAATCTTTTTACGACTTTATAAGGTTATAAAATAATTTTTATGAACAAACAGCATAAAAAAGAAGTAGATAAGCGGCGCACTTTTGGTATTATAAGTCATCCGGATGCCGGTAAAACAACACTTACCGAAAAGCTTCTCCTTTTCGGAGGCGCAATACAACTTGCCGGAGCAATAAAAGCACGCAAAGCATCCCGTCATGCTACAAGCGACTGGATGTCTATCGAAAAAGACAGAGGCATATCGGTAACAACTTCTGTTATGAAGTTTAACTATAATGATTTCGAAATCAATCTGCTTGATACACCCGGGCACCAGGATTTTTCCGAAGATACATACAGAGTACTTACGGCTGTAGACAGCGCTCTTATGGTTATTGACAGTGCAAAGGGAGTTGAACCTCAGACAATAAAGCTGATGGAAGTATGCAGAATGCGAAATACTCCCATCATAACTTTCATAAATAAGCTTGACAGAGACGGCCTTACGCCCCTTGATCTTCTCGCAGATATTGAAGACAGACTCCAGATCGAATGCGCCCCTTTATCATGGCCCATAGGTATGGGGAAAAATTTTAAGGGAGTATATAATCTACTCAAAAAAGAACTTAACCTTTTCACACCCGGAAAAACCACTAGAACTACTGAAGGAATAACAATAACAGACCTTCTTGACCCAAGGCTTGATGAAATGCTTGGAAGTGATGCAAACAGGTTAAGAGAAGATATTGATCTGTTAAACGTAGCATCCACTCCTTTTGATTATGAACATTATCTGAAGGCCAACCAGAGCCCTGTATTTTTCGGAAGCGCTGTAAATAATTTTGGTGTAAAAGAACTTCTTGATGCATTTGTAGAAATGGCGCCGGCTCCACAACCAAGGGATACTCTTTCGCGAACCGTTTCACCTTACGAAGATTCTTTTGCCGGGTTTGTATTTAAAATTCAGGCAAACATGGACCCTGCCCATAGAGATCGTATCGCTTTTGTCAGAATATGTTCAGGAAAGTTTACACGCGGAATGAAGGTAATCCACCACCATTCAGGCAAGGAAATGACTCTGTCAAATGCTACCATATTCATGGCACAAGACAGGGCCAATGTCGAAGAAGCATATCCGGGAGATATAATAGGCTTGCATAACCACGGTAAAATAAAAATCGGGGATACTTTGACTGAAAAAGAACCTCTTAAATTTACCGGCATCCCAAATTTCGCTCCTGAATTTTTCCGTCGTGTACGCCTTTTAAACCCCATAAAAAACAAGCAGCTTCAAAAAGGACTGACCCAGCTCTCCGAAGAAGGAGCAGTTCAGTATTTCAAGCCTATTACCGGAAGCGGATATATTCTTGGAGCGGTAGGCGTACTGCAATTTGATGTTACAATGGCCCGTTTAAAAGACGAATACGGGGCTGATGCGATAACAGAACCCATTGATTACAAAAGAGCCCGCTGGATTGAGTGTGATGATAGAAAAAAGCTTGAACAATTTGAACTGGAAAACAAAAACAACCTTGCTATTGATGCCGGAGGCCACCTGACATTTCTTGCCCGCAATGAATGGGCTTTGGATTATGAAATGAAACAATGGCCCGATATCTCATTTTTAAAAACAAGAGAGCAGGATTGATACAATCATGGCAGATAATTCAGATAAAAATAAAGCCGGCAATATTCGTACAATGTTTAAAAATATTTCCGGCCGCTATGATCTCTTAAATACTATTATGACTTTTGGCAGGGACAAATCATGGAGAAAATATGTTGTAAAAGAAGCTTCTCTTAAGCCAAATGCACTTATTCTTGATGTAGGCACCGGAACCGGTAAGATTCTGCACGAAGCTCTTTTATCAAATAAAGGCATTAAAGCGTTCGGCGCTGATTTTACTTTAGAAATGATGCTTTGCGGAAAAGAGCAAAATGATAATATTTCATGGTGCTGTGCTGATGCCTTAAACCTTCCCTTCCCTGATTCCGTTTTTGATGCAGTCACATCAGGCTATTTAATCAGAAATGTAACTGATATTCATCGCGCATTTGCAGAGCAGATGCGTATAGCAAAACCGGGCGGAAAAGTTGTATGTCTTGATACATCGCCGCCACCGCATAACCTTCTTCGTCCTTTTATTTTGCTTTATTTAAAACTTATAATTCCTCTTCTTGGCCTTATTTTTGCCGGGGATAAAAATGCTTATAAATACCTTACAGCAAGCACTGAGGCGTTCAAATCACCGGAAGAACTATCTTTGATAATGAAAGATGCCGGGCTTGAAAATATAAGGTTTCGCAAATTCATGTTCGGCACAATTTCAATCTTATGCGGCACCAGCCCTTCTAAGTAGAAGCTGTTGGCTATTTTTTTTGTTTTCTTCTTAATCCTGCAAATCCAAGAAAACCCGAACCAAGCAACCATACTGCTCCAGGTATTGGCGCAGACATGGGGCCGGACTGTAATACGTTATAAGCCTCGGCTGCCAATATTGTATGCCCTATACTGTTTGGATGAAAATCGTCATAGAATAACGAACTCAAATAAACAGGGTTGATTTCCCCATTATCCATGAGCAATAAATCGGAAAACAGAGCATATACATCTAAAAAATAGATATTCATAGATGAATTTTCACCTGCAAACGCCTGCAAGCCACTATGGAGTTGATTGTTAAAACCCTGAGTCCATGCACTGGCCTGGGCAGTTGTGACATTTGGGTCTGTATTATTATAAAATCCAGGTGTCATGCCAAGGTCGGGAAGATTCGGAACAAGTATGTTTTGAGCCCCGTTCTCTTTTAATTTGCCCAGTGCGGTCACTATATTTGTTGCTGCGAGTGAAAAATCTCTTACCTGAAAAAAATCATTGGCGCCGGCCCATACAGTAAAAAGGGTGTCATTCCCGCCGACGGAAGGATACGCATTCTCCAGCTGCCACTGAAGACCATAGATTAATGAACCAAAGGCTTTAGGATTATCATAGCTTGTTGTTGCACCACCATATGCATGGTCGTAAAGGGTACTACTACCCATGGTACTGGTAAGTGTTTCCACCCATACGGCCCCATCTGTAAAATATCCAAACCCATGGACATCATTGAGATATGTATTCCTTTCAGTTGGATACTTGCCATTATCCGTCAAGCTGTCGCCAAAGGCCACAATATTTTCGAATGAAGTTGAACCAAAAGCTGAAAAAGGAATCGCCAGAAATATAATAAAACTTGCAACAATCAAAATTCTTTTATTCATTTGATCTCTCCCCTTAGTATCTATACTTTATTTATTAAAAACCAAAACAATACTCGTGCTCTGACAGTTTATGGTGTTTTCCTTAAGTCTGTCTCCAATCCCCACTATTAAAACCACAGTTTGAATTTTTTGAGTTTATTTTTCAAACTTTCTCCTTACCCCTACCAGTCCAATCAGCGCTGAGCCAAAGAGCCAGATGGCGGAGGGCAGGGGTACAGTAGATGATACTTCCAGGGAGCCCAGGTTATAAAGTTCGTCGGTGTTCCAGAATAATCCGGAATCAAGACCCGGCAGCAAGATGTCGGCAAACCGGCCGGAGACCAAGGCGTTTCCAAAATCAAAAAGAGCAAAGGTATCGTCGAGTTCTGGCGTAAAACCGTCCGAGAGAATAATTTTCAGCACAATACCGGTTAAATCTATGTCTCCATTGAAGATGATCCGGTCATAATCAATACCGGCCAGGCCGTTTCCGGCCAGCTCCATGTACAGGGTGCTGCCTGATAAGTCTACATCTGTCATCTCAATGGTGCCGGGACTGTTGCCCACGTAAACATCTCCGAGAATGGTGGTGTTACTCACACTGCCGGAGCCGTAAAGATCTCCCCAGAGTTTGAGGCCGGTTTCCGTACCGATCAACGACCCACCCTGACCAAGGTTCAGACCCTCCTCACCTGTGAAGATTTGTCCCCGGCCGGTAATGCGGCCTCCCTGAGCAAGATTAAGCTGGTGGAAGACATGGTTTAAAAGGCCGCCGGTTATTTCCAGCTCGCTGTTGGCCCCGAAATCAAGCTCCCCGCCGGTGGAGACAAAGGAAGTGCCGGCCTGCATGGTCAGTTTGGCGTTTTGGCCTATTTCAAAAATTTTATTGCTTCCCAGGATCGTGTTTTCTATCACACCGCTTTCAGTCAGGGCCAGCCGGCCTGAAGTCCAGTTAAAGACACCGGGACCGGTGGGAAGAGCGCTTACCCGCAGTTCACCACCATCAAGGTTTACCTGCCCCTGGTCCCATATTTTCAAGGTCCCTGCCACTTCCACACGACCTTTGTTGAAAATGTTCAGGGTACCGGTGCCTCCGGCATTGGTTGAACTTCCGCCAACGTATATTGATTCGGAATTGGTCCAGCCTGAGCCCACACCGTCTACAGTTACCGTGCCGTTGGAGCCTGTATCATAGCCCACAAAGCCGTCTATATTGGACACGATACCCCCATTGTTCACGTTCAGGGTTCCGCTCCAAATATAGCTCACATACAAGTCATTGGAATTGCACCAGCTTGAACCCACACCATCTACTGTTACCGTGCCTTTGGAACTCCAATAATAGCCCACATTGCCATCATTATTGGAAACCACAGCGCCGTTTGTTATGTTCAGGGTTCCGGTTCCATTTTTACCTACGTACAAATGATTAGAATTGGTCCAGCTTGAACCCGCTCCATCCACAGTTACCGTGCCTTTGGAACCCGGATTATAGCCCACATTGCCATCAATATTGGAAACCGCAGCGCCGTTTGTTATGTTCAGGGTTCCGGTTCCACTTTTACCTACGTTCAAATCATTAGAATTGATCCAGCTTGAACCCGCTCCATCCACCGTCACCGTGCCGTTGGAACCCGATCCATAGCCCACATTGCCATTCCCATTGGACACCGCCGCGCCGTTTGTGATGTGCATACCTCCAATACCATTGTCGCCTATCCTCAAATCGTTAGAAGCTAAATCCCAGTCCCCGGTTCCAAAGTGATCATGACTGTTGTTGCCCCAGTTCCAGATGTCCGACTCATAAATTATAAGATGGCCCATGTCAAAGTAGGTGTTGTTGTTGGTACCCTCTTTATGTTCGCCTTTTACCTGAAAGGTCAGTTTTGTAGTATACTGATTCAGGCGGGCCATCCCGGAGCGACAGATCCAATCAGTGTCTGATTGCAATCCCAGATTTGAATCGCCATTGGCAGAATTATCGGCGTTTTTCTGATACAAGGAGATCAAAACATCATCATAACCTCCGCTGCGGTCATAACCGCCGTATCGCACATAGTAGCCACCGGTGTTAAGCCGGTAAGATTCGTATCCTAACGCTTTAAGGTTGATGTCCTTGGGAGACGGTGGACTCGAAAGTGTTGCCCGCATGCCACATGTAGTTACCCGAATAGGGGCTGATGCCGGAGTCTTCGGTTTTTATGTGGTCGGCGCCTGCTCCGTCTGAAAAATACCAACCGGTCCCGAGAGGTAATTCCTCAAAGCTTCGGTTGACCAACAACTGGTCAGCCGCACCGGCCGGGCTTACCCCGGCGGTCAGGAATGAAAAAAGGACTGCAAAAATAAGCAAAAAGCGATCTCTAAAGGTTTTGAAACACATTATATCTCCTTCAATATGAATATTAGTATTATAAATCAACATTTAAGCATTACTAATTTAAGCAATTATCATACCGTAATTATTAATTACAATTTATGATATTATCCTCGAAAGCCGGCAAAACATCACTTAAATTTACTGATAAGCCTGCCCGGCAAGCTGTGAGGGGGTATCAGGAACCCGTTTGCAATAAAAGAAACCGGCCTTCGCAAGTATTATAAAAAAAGAAAATATCCCGAATTTAAATAATGTATCAATTCATATACAGAACCAGTAAAACCGGACAGCTTCATAACTTTATATACAAATCGTAAACTAATCCGACACTTATAAAGAGCGGTGGTATTACATCACGCACACATATATATACATTTATATATCAAAAGGTTATATAATATTGATAAAAATTTATCATTTTAGCAAAACATCTATCTTATAAATAACAGATTAATATAATTGATATTTCATAGATATTTGCCGGAATTTAAAATTGTAAACTATTCCGACACTATATTATGAAAACAGGGTGTCTAATCCTTATATGCGGCCATCTTTCTTTAGCCCCCTCAGGGTAACCGCATTTTGATTTAATATGTTGAACCAGTTTCCAAACGCAGTTACTCTGGCGCAATGTTGCATCAGCGAAAACACTGTTAAATAGGTTATCTTTCATTTGCCAAAAAATGGAATTGGATGTATAAAGATCAAATATTTAAGAATGAATCTGATACAAGAAGGCACCAACAAAGGCTTAATCAAATTTAATGCTGAGCACATATTTCCCACATCCATAATATAAAACAACAAGGCAGAGAGGACTTATGATCAAGATTATCATAGGATGTTCATTGGCAATTCTCATAGTGGGCGCATTGGCCGTTTATATTATCCGTAAAAAGCGCAAAACAAAAGAGGCCATGGAAGTAGTTGAGAAAATCATCAAGCCGGCGCCTGAGCAAAGTAAACCGGAGGATGCAATTGAAGGATTGGTCGGATTTAATGTTTTTGTTCGCGATAATATCCACCAACTTAGTGACGAAGTTGTTTTGTTGTGTGAGCAGATTGTGGATACCTTCAGGGATATATTGCCGAAAATGATGGAGCGTTACCCCGAACAAGCATTAACTTATGAACTGCGCAGGGCAAGCGAATCGCATTTGCTTCGTAAGCTCAAAGAGTACTGCGATATGTCGGACACAAATCGCACTGAAAGATCCGATGTTCTTGTAAACCTTCTTAGAGAATTGCTCAAACACGCAGTTCATGGCGCTGATATTATCGAACGTAACGAATTGGATGAATTTGATACTGTAGCCAACTTTATGAAAATGAACCTCAGCGGCGTTTAACGATGCCTGTTTTGGTCTGATAATATAATAAATTTATGGGAGATAAAAAGAAAATGACTACTGCATCCGAAGAAATAGAAATCAAACAAATCAAACAGACCATTGATCAATCTCAAGTCCCGGAAACCCTGGATGTTGTGGAATATGAGGGGCAGGGGGCTCTCACAGTAGTCCAGGAACCCGAACATATAATTCCTGTGCCCCCCTCTCATATTGATGCCGCAAGGGATCAGGAAATCGGTCGCGACGCAAAGCAGTTTGCGGAATCAATTATCAGTGACCCCTCAAACTATGAACTTGGTGATCGGATCTTTGATCTTGGATCAAGCGCCCGCAACCTGATTGATACGCAAGTGTCGCTCTTTGATACCGCCATTGGTGTCGTTCTTAAAGATATTAACGACAAAGGAGAAAATACCTTTCAGGGCAACATGATGCAACTTAAGATGAACATCGATCAGATCAATCCTGCCATGGTTGCCAGGGAAGAGTGTATTTCGGAGAAAGTCGGAAGAATTTTCAAAAAGACAATCAAGCGGCTTCCCAAAGGAGAGGAGATACTTACTATTATTTACGAACGTCGCGAGACAACCCGCTCTACCGTCCTGGGGCTTCAAAACCATTTGCGAAGGCATGGTGAAACCGTAAATATGCATGCGGCTGAGCTGATAACCATCTGCAATACCTTAAAGGACAGCCAGCCTCTTTTGCACGAAGACATTTATTGGGGGCAGTTGGCCTGGAAATTTATCATGGAACGTATGGATAAAATAACCGATCCAATGGCACGGGAGAATATCACGATGCTGACTGCGGATTTGGCAACTGCCGTGGTTGACAGTCAACAACTGGACAACATGAACCTTCAAACACGTTATGGTGGCGGTCTGACCATACGCAATGCACGTCATGTCGGTCGGGTAATTCGAAGCACCAGTACGCTTCTCGGCGGTGTTGCCGGCGCCCTGGCTGTAAGGGCTGCAGCGGCACAACAACTTCAGACCATGCAAGTTGCAAACATGATGCAAGATGCCATAGGTCAAACCATGGTCGATACAGCCGATCAGGTCGGCAAGGCTGTTGTCGCCAGTGCAGAACAGGCGACAAGGATGGACAAGAACATCGCTTTTTTGCAGGAGGCATGCAACAAATATGAGTTTGCCGCACAGGCGCTTACGCAAGTGTGCGCCAACACTATCAAGGTGGCAAGCCTGTCTACAAATAAACTAAATGAAATGAACACGCTGCTTCGTTCCCGCGCTGATGCGGCTGCCGCCTTTCATGGAAAACAATAACCCTCTTTATTAAAAAGGATACCCGCATGGAATTTGCTTATCTGAAAGGCGTTCAGGACCGACTGGATGTGATTCGCACATTGACAAGACAATCCAGGATACCGGCGAACGACCGCTTTAAATATTCCATCAAAGACATTAAACCCGACGGATTCGTTCGTTTAAATGGTGATATATGCCATGTCATGAAAGGCGGCCGTTATGATGAATGGGATGAGAATTACAAGGCAAAAAAGGAATACTCATCCCATGAATTCAGGCTGCTCAATCTGCGAACGGGTCAAATTGTTCTTTTGGAATGGGATGAAGATGACCAGATCGTCAGTGCATGTACCGGTGTAAAAAAACTCAAATGGTCGGATCTGGCCGATGAAGCGGGTGAAAAAATCGATGAGGATGATCTGGAAGAGATGGGATCGGATGACGGCATAAAATACAACGGCAAGACCTATTGGTATGAAGATGATTGGGCCGCTAAATATGTTCCGTCCGGAAAACGCAATAGTGAGAAAGCCTGGATTTACGAATTTGAGGCTGACGACAAAGAAATGATAACCATCGAAGAATGGGGCGGTGGCGAAAAGTCCGATGACTATGAAATATGGCATTGTCTTTCAATTGATCCCAACTCAATTGAAATTATCGCTATTACTACCAAACAAAGCCCTGCCTGATAAACAGGCGCACGAGAGGGCGATTTTGAGGATATTATGGCAGAGGAAAATAAATTAAACGATTTGCTTAAGGATAAAGTTATTAACATCGATGGTGTTGATTACCGGCTTGATGATGTTGCTTTTAATAAAGATAAGGACGGCAAAGACCTCGAGTCTTTGACGCTCATGTTTGCGGCTGTCGAAAACCCTCAAAAGACCATTAATATGGTTATTTCCGATTCAACCCTGTTATTGCTGCTGTCTTCTTTGTTTTCGTTTCAGGATATTTCAGAGTGTTTCGTCGATGAAGTTGAGTCTGTTGCCAATGAGATTTCTGAAAAGTATAAACCCAAAATAATAAGGGGCTTAAGTGCTTTCATTGAAGAATTCAAAAAAAAATAGGAAGGGAGCAAGTCTGTGGAAATGATACCGGTGCTTCAAGCAGCCCGTGACTTGCGCCTCAACCTTATCGAAGGCCAAATGGCTGACTGGTCACAGTTTAGAATACTTAAAGCACAGGGCATGGATAGGAACCCATGGAATGTCAAAGCTCATGTCATTGGCGCAAGTCATCTCATATCAGTCAACTACAATGGTTCGCTTTTTCACGAAATTTTTGCTTGTATGGAAGTAAAGGCCGATGCAAAACCGATTTATTACGGTCCGATCATGGATATTGGAAACCTGACGCATAAATTTGTCGATAAACTGTCATATAAGTTTGATTCGAAAATACTAAAATGGGACACCGGTGAACCCCTTATGTTGGATCTCGAACATATGGCAAATACGGCAGGAGACAACAAAATCGGATTGGTGGCGGAATTTCCACCAATTAATACCGATATTATTACAAAAACCATCGTCTTGATAACTATGGACGACAAAATGCTCAAATTTGAGACCGTACACAGCTATCCTAACGAAGATTGCATCGTCTTTACCCAAACCAGAATTAAGGAGACGTTATGAAGTACAAAAGGTATTGGGCAATAATCATCACACTGATGTTTATTGCCTCCTGCGGCATAAATGGAGATCTCAAGAAGACCGCAAAAAGCCGAAAGCAGGCCTTGGAAAATACTCAGAGCCAGATTGACTCCGCGCTAAATAAGTACACCGAATGGAAAAAGTCTTCGGAGTACGACCGGTTCGAACGTTACGACAAGACCTACAGTTGGGCTAAACAGTTCGATGAAGCCCTGTTGGAAGTTGAGTCGGCCCGCACTGTTTGGACAGAAATTGAACAAATACTTGATAACAATAATCCAAAAGAAGAAGGCAAATTAAATCAAAAGATTCGTCAAATAAACAGTCGGTTTGTATTAGCCTTGAAAAAGTCCAGGGAGCCGAACAGGCAGATAGGCGTATTGAGACAACTGATGGAAGACGCGCCGAAATATATCAATGCGGCTGACAAGCAAGTGTCTGAGATGAAAACTATAATATCGGATATCAGGCCGATTGTTGATAAAGCGGTGGCCGATTCCAAAAGCTTTGGATGGAATAAGGAAAAAGACATAAGCAACCGCTTTGGCCAGCTGGAAGGTATCTATAACACAGCAGCTGATATGCTTAATGGCGCCAAGGCCCAACACAACTCAGATGATCCCGATTATGCGGTGATCGCCACCAACCTGGATATTGTGCAAAAAAAATTTCCTGAACTTAAGCAGGCTGACACCCATTTGCGAAAGCTGCTTGGCGAATTGAACCGAAGTTATACAAAACGACTGATCGATATGAAGTATGTTTACGCTGTTACCCCAGGCAGAACCAGTTGGGCAAATTACTATGAATATCCCTCAGAAACCGACTATGAGTATCGTCCCCAGCAAGTCGATGAGGCCACGTTTAAATATTTTTCACAGAAAACCGGTGATATCGCCAACGGATTACAAAGGGTCAGGTTGTATATCGAAGAAAGCATGTGGTATAAGCTTAACATAAATGTTATAGAAAGACTCCCCCGTGGTGATGACAGCGCAGTGTTTTGGATCAGCTCGACGGATATCGAATACTATCACCGGTATCTTGTAATAGAAAACGGTACAGAAAAGGAGTCCGGCTGGGAAGAGGTCGATGAAGACGACTTTGCCGCCAACATAAACAATCTCGGCATGGATATAGTGTCTAAGCCTTACGGTCTGTATGCGTCTGAGGTCATAGAGGACGCCGCTCCACCCGGTATGGCGTATGTGGGTAACAAAAAATACGGAAACTGGGAAAAAGATTCATCGGGCGGCTCTTTTTGGGCGTTTTATGGCCGATACGCCTTTTTAAACGCCATGCTGGGCGGCCACCGCTATTACTACAACGACTGGAACCATTGGAACCGCAACTACCGTGGGCGTGCGCCGTACTATGGGAAAAACGCCGACGGGTCCACAATTTACGGAACATCGGGCTCTACAGTTCGCAGCAACTCCCAATACAGATCATCCACTTTTTCAAGACAGGGTGGTATAAAATCAGCCCCGGCAAATGTTCGATCTGCCGCCGGCAGTGTTCGTGGTCGGGGCCCAGGAAGTCGCGGTAAGTAAACACTTTAAATCCGCTAAAATACTTCGTAAATTACTCTTAGGAATAAAGGAGCTTTTAATATGGATAATTTGATGAATGCTTTCACGATCATGGGGACAAGCCTGGTCTACATTCTAATTTGTATAGGTTTTACTTATATTGCCTGGCTGATTGCCGACTGGCGGACTAAAGATATGGATGACTTGCAGCAGATCGAAGAGGGCAACATGGCTGTTGGGATGCGGCGTTTTGGCCTGCTGACCATGCTCGGTTTTGGTTTTTGCGGTGTATTGTCAGGCAGTGGTTCCGGATTTGTACATAATATACTGGCCTTGTTGGTAGATGGTGTGCTTATAATTATTTTTGCCTTCGCATGCCGACACATCAATGATGTTATCATGATGGGCCACATAGACAATGACGAACACTGCAAAAACGGTAATGTAGCTGTCGGGATTGTCGAGGCTGCAAATTATATGGCTACAGGCCTCATACTTTGGGGGGCGTTTGCCGGTAATGGCATGGACATTATTGATGGGGCATTGTCTTCGCTGATCTGGTTTTTGATAGGTCAGTCAACATTGCTTGTTATCGGATGGATCGTCGAAGTCTTTTTTACAAAATTCAACATCCGGAACGAAATAAAAGATGGCAATGTGGCTGCCGGAGTATTTCTTGCCGGTGTGTTGGTACCGCTTGGTATTATCATCCGCTCCAATCTGATGGGACCAAGCAAAGGTTTGGTGTTTGATATCGTATTATTTGCCGCCTATATGGTATTTAGTCTTTTGCTGCTGGTCTTGTTCAGTATCGCTTTCGATCATAAGCTGCTCCCTAAATCCACAATCAAAGAAGTAGTTGAAAAAAATCGAAATGTGGCTGGGATCTCGGTCGGCGCTGCCGTGAATGTTCTGGTTGCACTGGTTATTTCCGCCACATTGTAGCCTATAAAAGGGTGTTACCATAATCACAACATCTCACGAAAATATATCGATCAACAAATCTACTGAGCCAGTTTCAAAACATTTCAGTTTGGTCAAGCTCAAGGCGGGCGAAAATTTTAACCGCAGGAATACATGGCGTATTTCGAGGATTAAAATTTGAGCCCAACGCAGAGATCGGCCAAAATGGGGCGTTTTGAAACTGGCTCTACTGTTGCATGGGCTAAGTTTTTACTTGTAACCTGTACTTTTTTGACAGGCGCGTGCGGTTTGGTTTTAGAATATATCCAGGCCACCATTGCTTCTTTCATCTTAGGCAATTCCATTGAACAATGGTCTGTGGTAATCGGGCTCATGCTTTTCATGATGGGAATCGGAAGCAAGGCACAACGGTTCGTCATCGGCGATAAACACTTAGTGAATGCTTTCATCGGCATTGAGATAACCCTGGCGGTTGTCGGCGCATGGGCCCCGCTGGGCACTTACGCTGCATACGCTTATATAACAAGCCACTTCATGCTGGTGCAGTATGGGTTTATAATGTTAATCGGGTTTTTGATCGGTCTTGAGATACCGGTAGTAACCCGCATAAACAAAGAATATACCGATGAACTCAAAATTAACTTAGATTACATTTTGAGCGCAGATTATTTCGGCAGTCTTGCAGGGGCTTTGTTATTTGCATTTGTTCTTTTGCGCTACTTTCCGTTAACGGAGAGCAGTTTTATCGCATCCACTCTTAACTTCATACCGGCTATGCTGGCCTTTGCATTCTTTTACAAGCACGGCAAAGTGAGTGCGCCGGTTCGGCTTTTGCTGGTATCGTTTTTGGTTTTTATATCTTTATTGGTTGGATTCAAATATAATCACGCCTGGAATTTTAAGCTGGAACAACACCTGTATGATGATCGCATCATCTACTCAAATACAACCCGTTATCAGCATCTTGTTGTAACACACAATCCCACGCTTAATGAACATCGCTTCTATATTAATGGGCATATCCAGTTCAGCAGTACTGATGAAGCCAGATATCACGAATCACTGGTGCATCCCGCCATGAATGTGGCCACATCAAGAAAAAATATCCTCATACTTGGGGGCGGAGATGGTATGACGCTACGTGAAGTCTTAAAGTATAATGATGTGCAATCAGTAGATCTTATCGACCTTGATCCCGAGATGGTAAAGCTGTGTGCAAACAATCCGGTGCTTCGACGGCTAAACCACGGTGCGTTTGACGATGCACGCGTTAAGGTCGCCGATTCTAAGGGCATTGAAACCGGAGACTGGTATTATCTTTTTCAAGAAACCGGAAAAGAAGATGAGCACAAGCAGCCAGATGCCGAAAAGGTGGCAACGCTTAATGTTATAAATATTGATGCTGAAAAATTTGTCAGTAATGCCAAGGGTCGATATAACATCATATTAATTGACCTTCCTGATCCATCTACAATCGAGCTTAACAAATTGTATACCAAAGGCTTTTACAGCAGGGTAAAGCGATTGCTCACAGATGGTGGTGTTATCGCAATTCAATCCACCAGCCCATTTTTTGCCCGAGAAAGCTATTGGTGTATAAGCCGTACAGTCCGGGCTGCGGGCTTAGACGTGGTGAACTACCATGTAAATATTGAGAGCTTCGGCGACTGGGGCTTTGTTTTAGCAACCAAGAGCCTGAAAAAAGGCTATGTGGACAAGCTAATTTTAGAGATGGACCTGAATAATATTGATACAAAATTTCTGACAGCCGATGTATTCAGGGCGTCAATGGTTTTCGGTAAAGACATGATGAAGATAAAGAAAAAAGAAATTAACACTCTTATGCGGCCCGTTCTTCATATGTATTATCTCAAAGAAGATTGGCAGTACGAATAAAGGAGATGTGATTTAAGATGCTGCATTTTCTGTACTATTTTCGTATCAATAAGTTTATACAAGTGTTCAGGGAGATTAGACAGATAATCAAAAGGATGGAATGGCTTATGTCAGTATATAAATACCCGTTCCCAACTACCAACCTTAGGTTAAGGTCTCATATTTGTGTCTTGTCTGCTGTCAAATACGAAATGTGCTACAATTTCATCATGTTCAATTGAGCCAGTTTCAAAACGTCCCATTTTGGCCGATTTTAAGCGTTGGACTCAAATTTCGCACGAAGTGACACGTAGTGAAGCATAAACGCGAACGTTTTGCGCTATCCTCGAAATACTAAATGTATTCCTGTGTGACGAATAAAATTGTAAAGAAGCCCGACAGTATGATGATTATTATTCAGAAATCGAATATTTTCGCTGAGTCTTTCAAACGGTAATCGTTGTTATTTTTGGAAATTCATTTTGTTTACTTGTAGGTAAGCAAGTATAGTATTGTTTTAGCTACCGTGCCACGGGTGCCACTCACAGCATTGATCTCAATTCCAGTAAAACGTATTCTGGTATCAGAATGTCGGATAATTCTAAAGCATAGAAATGAAAACAATTTTTATATCCGTAAACTTATGAAAACAGCTTTTCCAGATAAAACTTTGTAATCGGATCTGCATCATCGAAAGTATATTTTGGGTTTGTATTTTTCTCCACCATTTGTTTTCTGATACCTGACGCAAGATTTTTTCCAAGCTCAACCCCAAACTGATCAAACGGGTTTATACCCCATATAAATGCTTCATATACTGTTTTTGCTTCATAGAAGGAAAGAAGACGGCCGATATTTTCGGGGGATAGATCATCCAACAGTATAGTAGATGATGGCCTGTTTCCGGAAAAGCATTTTGCCGGATCTTTATCGTCTTTGCCTGTGGCAAGTGCTGCGGGTTGAGCTATTAAATTGGCCCAAAGCTCCTGGTGGTTTGTAACTCCTTTTGATTTATTTTTGTACTTCTCATAGCAGGGATTTATTACGCCTATGAAATCTATGGGAAATGGCCGCCCCTGATGCGCAAGCTGAAAAAACGAGTGCTGAGCATTGGTGCCGGGTTCACCGAATATAATGGTTCCAGTTGGCACAGAAATATTTTTCCCTTCTTTTGTAACAGACTTTCCGTTGCTTTCCATATTCAGCTGCTGAATGTGAGGAGCAAGCTTTGCCAAAGGAGAAGCATAGGGTATTATTGCCTGTGCCGGATAGTTAAGAAAATTGTTGTTCCATACTGATATCAGCGCTGCTGTTAGAGGCAGATTTTTACTTATTGTGGCTTCTTTTGCATGCAGATCCATTTCTTCGGCCCCTTTTAAAAACCGCTCAAAAACATCATATCCCAGATAAAGACTTAAAGGCACACCGCCTACTGCCGAGGTAACGCTGTATCTTCCGCCTATAAAATCAAACATGTGAAACGATGCCAGTACCGGATTTGATGCAGGATCATCTCCGGGACTTCCCTTGCTTGTTACCGTAACAAAATGCTTTGCCGGATCAAGCCCTTTTTGTTTCATGAATTCATAGGCCTGCTTTGTGTTTGCAGTTGTCTCGGCAGTTGTGTAGGTTTTTGAAACCACAATCCAGAGAGTTTTTTCAGGATCTATAGATGCAACTATTTCTCCGAAATTATGGATATCAACATTTGCAAGGAAATGAATTTTGATCTTATCTTTTGCAAGATGCTTTAAAGCTGTGGATACAAATTCGGTCCCAAGATATGAGCCCCCTATTCCTATTACTACCAGATGCTCAAACGCTTTTCCTGTCTGGCCTTTGATCTTGCCGGAATGTACTTTGCGTACAAACTCTTTTATCTTGTTATTTACCGCCAGCATTTCCGGCATTATATCTTTTCCGTCCAACATTAACGGCAAACCTGAAAAAGATCTTGTTGCAGTGTGAAGAGCTGCTCTGTTTTCAGTAGTGTTAATCTTTTTCCCGATTGTCATATCTGCAAATT
This sequence comes from Pseudomonadota bacterium, assembly GCA_018817425.1. Lineage (NCBI taxonomy): Bacteria > Pseudomonadati > Pseudomonadota > Pseudomonadota bacterium. Next base: position 64,913 of record JAHITX010000063.1, on the reverse strand, counting down.
GTTTTTTTATTTTCCTTGCACGGGCCAGGTTAATAAGAAGCTTCATTGCTTCTTTATCAACTCTTTGCCTTGAGAAATCATAAAAAATACCGGCTCCGTTTAAACAATAATTATCTATCCTGCCTTTTTCAGTTATCAGATGTTTAAGATGATTCTTTCTACTATTTATCAAACCGGCATGTTTTTTAAGACTTTTCCATTCGATAAGATCTGCTATGCTTTGAAATGCCATAGTGAATTACTCCTGTATTATAAATTTAGAAATCTTAACCGAGCCCGATTAATGAATTGCAATTGCTTCTTCTCGATATAGTTTGACAGGGTTCAAGGATTCGATGATTCAAGGATTCAAGTGCTTATTATTCCCCGGATTTTAATAAACTTTTCACTTGAATCCTGGAACCCCTGGCCCCTTGAATCCTAAAGACAAGCCATAAAACTACATCTATTGCACTTTCTCTGAAAGGCTTTTATATATATCATTTATAATCTGACCCGATAACTCATGCATCGCCTTACTCATTGCTTCTGCAAGAGCCTTGGGGTTTTTTTTGGCGCATACTTTTCTTGTTGCATACTTTCTCTGGAAAATAATTTTTCTGCTAAGATCAGGCTCATTTTCGGCCATAAGCACAATATCTAATGAAAGCACAGCCTCCCATGTTTTTCCTCTGTCATCTTCAAAAAATCCGTCAACAGTACCTGAAACAGAATGTGTGGCGGCAAAACCTGCATCGAAAGTGAAAACCCCTTTAAAAAGTCCCGAGTTTTTGAGATCTCTGAAAAGAAAATAAGAAACTAATCTTGCAGGATCTTTTTCCCATCTGTGATAAACGTATTCATTGGTCTGGAAATCATTTATTCTGTAAACGATTTTATCAGAGTTATATAATGGCGACTTAAAACGTCCGATATTTATAACAAAAGGAAGGTTATTTGATCCGGCAGGCAGTGGCGCAGAATATTCAAGTGTATAATAATCAATTTTCTTTTCAGATCCGCCAAAACCACCGCATCCGCTTAAAATAAAAAATATACTTAAAACTAAAAATACAAAATAAATCTTTGGAAAAGCTTTCAATGAAATCTTCATAATAACTCCTGTAAAATTATTGCCGCTCTTAATCCTTTTCAATTTCTTTTTCAGGCTGTGGGTCACCAAAAAGAAGAACTGACGGCTGATCCGAAATTTGATCAACTGAGCGGTTTAAAGTTTCACTGGTTTTTTCTATGCTTTGCATGGTGGAAAGGATCTGCTGTTGCATGGATGAAAGATTCTGATCCGTGTTTTTAATAAATTCCGTTCCTTCAATCACCAGCGATCCTGCATTGTCAACAGCATGATTTAAATTTTTAATTGCTTCAGCAACGCTGTCCTTGTTTCCGGTTATTATATCATCTATTTTTGTAACAGTATTATTAAAATTTGATACAGCATTGTCGGTGTTTAATGTAAATGTTTTAAATGTACCTGCCGCATCATCCACAGCACTGACTGCTCTGTTCCATTTATCTAAAGATGTTCTTATGTCGGAAGATAATTTGGCAAGTTTTGCTTCGCTAATTGCACTGTTGATTTCATCCAAAGTAAGTTTTGTTTTAACTGATATCTCTTCCAAACCAAGCTTGTTAATTTGATCTAAAACATCTGTTAATTTGTCTAAAAAGCGGGTTATCTCAGATGGTTTTGTATCTATAACCGTATGATCGGGTACAAAGCTTAGCGATGGAGAAAGATCAGGCTCATCTTGTTTCTTTAAATCCAGTTCCACAAACATAATGCCTGTAATACCGACAGATCTTAATTGAGCAACTATATCTTTATCCGGTTTCGTATCGGTTTCAATTTTTAATACAACTTCTATAAGCTTGCCATCCGGGGCAACACCAATATAAGAAACCCTTCCAATCGTGACTCCTCTGAATTTCACAGGCGAATCTTTCGACAGTCCCTGTACCGAATCATTGAAATAGGCTGAATACAAACGCCCCTGTTCAAAATAGTGTGACATGCCAACCCATATTATCGCAACAAAAGCGAGAATCATCCCTATCAGAACAAAAAGCCCTACACTGAATTTTGTTTTTATTGTAGCCATGTTGTTTCCATTGGAAGTCTATACTTTTGCATTACGGTTAAAAAATTGTCTTACAGAAGAATCCTGACTGTTATCTTGTAAATCTTTCGGATCACCTTCGGCAATTATACTTTTTGTTTTTTTATCAAGCATTATAACCCGTTTTGCAACTTTAAATATCGTATCAAGATCATGAGTAACAATTACTATCGTTGTATTATATTTTTTATTGATTTGCAGCACAAGTTCATCAATTTCGGATGAAATAACCGGGTCCAGTCCTGCTGTTGGTTCATCAAGGAATAATATTTTCGGATTTAATGCAAGCGCACGCGCAAGCCCGGCTCTTTTTTTCATCCCGCCACTTAACTGGGAAGGCAGATAGTCTTCATAACCTTCAAGCTCAACCGAATTAAGCTTTAAACTTACAAGAATATCAACATTGTTTTTGGGAAGTCCGGAATATTCGGTAATTGGTAAAGCAATATTTTCTCCTATAGTCATTGAGCCCAAAAGAGCACTGTTTTGGAACAGAACGCCGATTGTCTTTAAGATGTCGTGGAGTATTTTTGTATCGCATTTAGCAATATCGGTTTCATCGATATAGATACTTCCGGAAGAAGGTCTGGAAAGTCCTACCATATGCCTTAAAAGGGTGCTTTTTCCGCAACCGCTTCCTCCTAAAATAACAAGAATCTCACCTTTATAAACATCCAGACTGATATTATTCAAAATCAGTTCTTCGCCATAACGGGCAACAAGATTTCTTACTCTGAGAATTATATCACCCATAAACGATAGTTTTACCTCCAGTAGCTTCGTCCTATAGCAAATATCGAATCAAACAGGATAATAAGAAAAATACTGCTCACAACAGCGGATGTGGCAGCATTTCCTACTGCATCTGCCCCTCCTTTTGCCTGAAAACCTCTTAAGCATCCAACCCATGATATTATAATGGCAAACACAATACTTTTGGAAATCCCCCAGCATATTTCAAAAAGATCCAGCACTTTCATTGTCTGTGTCAGGTATGAACTTGTTGTAAGATCTAAGATAAAAACTCCAACCACAAGACCGCCTGCAATCGCAAAAATGTCAGAAAAAAGTGTAAGAAGCGGCACCACAATTATTGATGCAAGCATTCTGGGAATCGCAAGAAAAAGAGTGGGATCAAACCCCATAACAAACAGTGCATCAACTTCTTCCGATATTTTCATAGTACCGATTTCAGCAGCAAAAGCAGATCCTGATCTTCCGGCAACTACTATGGCAGTCATTATAGGACCAAGTTCCGAAACCATACCGATAGATACAAGAGAAGCAACATATAAATTAGCACCGAACTGCTCAAGCTGAAGAGAAGACATAAAAGCAATAACAAGGCCTAAGAGAAAACTGATAAGAGCTATTATGGGCAGTGCATTTACCCCTGTTTTTTCCATTAATAATATCGTGTCATTAATTCGAAGAGACTTCGGATGACGGCATATATGATAAAATGATAAGACAACAGAACCTATAAAAGAGGTACCCGCACTGAAGCTTGAAGCGTTGTTTAATACAGACTCACCTAAATGCTCAATAACTCTTTGCAGCCCCTTCTTCTTAACAGTTAATGCTGGCCTGATAAAATTCGATTCCAGCAGAGAGAGCATATTTTTTGCTTTCCCGCTGTTATCAGTGATAGCAAAAGTGCCTTTTTTCTTTTTTACGGTTTTTTTTAACTCTATAAGAACCAACAGGCCAAAATCATCAAAATATGATACATGATCAAGATCGGCTGTAACGTTTATAAAAGGGAATGAATCTATTTCGACAAGGAGTTGCCTGATTATAGCGGGAGATGTTTGCGCATCCATTCTTCCATTAAAATGAACGGTAAATAAGCCTTTCTTATCTTCTGATATATTGTAGCTTCTGGATTTGTTCTGCTCCGGTTTATTCATTGTAAAACCTGATTATTTAACAATCATGGACAAAAACAAGCTGGCGTTAGATTCTTCTAGTGCAGGATATACCTTCGGATAAAATAGACTGAAGTCTGCCTAAAACAATGCATGTTTCGGCGCATTCAGGAAAATTTACTATCTCCTGGCATTCTCTGCATGGGCTTTTAACAAGGTGACCGATTTCAAAGTCAAACTTATAACTCATGGCATCTAATTTTGGAATGTATTTCAAAAGCACTAATCCCGATTTTGATTATTTAATCTTGGTGTAATATGGTTTATATATTTTTGGATTAACTCTTCATTCTCCATAACACAACAATATAATAGTAATAATTTGTTATACCTATCATAATGTTGCCACTATAACAAGATAAACATGCAATTATTTTCCAGCAGCTTTACCGGCAATTTTAAACAATAGAGCCAGTTTCAAAAGGAATCAATATGAAGTGAAATATGGATTTTAGAAATAAAGGTACAGTGTAAAAAAGAGAGGGCCGAAAAAAAACGGCAACAGACCAAAGGAAGAACCCACTTGAAATTCAAAAGCAAGCATAACAACTCCCGCTTATTTGCGGGAAATGCAAGCAAAATATTTCCCTGCTTAAAAGTCATGCTTTTACTTTTAGCGAATTAAACTTTACGGCTTCGCAAAAAAGTCCATCTGCCAAGTTTGTACTTCATTCCCACGCTATGCAAATATTTTTTTAACGAAGCCTGTAAATTACGATTCTTATAAGTCCTTCAAAACTTATTTAAGGCAAAAAAACAAACATTGAATGCTCTATATATAAAGCGCAAAACTCTCTTCCGTTCCTACGCACAAAAAATATAAAGCAAATTCGTTAAAACAAAAAATTAATAAAGGATATATCATTCTGCTCTTTTATCTTTTAAAAAACGTAAGAATAGCTCCCCCGACAAAAAAAAGCGGAAGAGAAAATACCATACGGTTTAACTTGCTGCAATATATACGCCGCGTTCTTTCAGTGCTACTTTGCCATTCTTTAAAAGCTTATAAAGAGCATTGCTAAGTTGTCTTTGCTCCAGACCTGTTTTTTCCTTAATTTTTGCAATAGCTATTCCGTTTTTGCTCCTCTTGACAGTTGTAAGTACGGAACCAAGAATGGTTACCTGAGGGTTGGAAGGTTTTTTTGCAACTATTGCTTTTACTGTTTTAACTGCTGTTTTCTTTACGGCTGGTTTTTTTGCTACTGCTTTTTTAACGGCTGGTTTTTTTGCTACTGCTTTTTTAACGGCTGGTTTTTTTGCTGCTGCTTTTTTAACGGCTGGTTTTTTTGCTGCTGCTTTTTTAACGGCTGGTTTTTTTACCGGTTTTGCTTTTTTTACTGTTTTCATAATTTTGTTCTCCTTTGTTTGTTTTGAAGGCATTGCTTACAGCCACGGCATTTTAAGCGTCCTTTTAAATCCTTTCTTTTCTTTACTACAATATTTTTTTATAAAAGTCAACAAATAAAGTCAACAAATTCTGTAGGATAAGGACAAATATTGACAAAGAAGATTTCTTGTGAAAGAAATTTACATTCAGAAGATTGATCATTTCCTGATTATAGTTCTTTTGTACTACTATATTATCTGGCTTTAAGACATATTTAATAAGATAAAATAATAAGGATAGAGAATAATATTATGCAGCAAAACTATTGTATTAATTATAAAAATGAGCTTAATCCTTCACAGTATGATGCGGTAAACCATACAAAAGGACCTCTTCTTGTAATTGCCGGAGCCGGAAGCGGTAAAACCAGAACACTTACATACCGGGTCGCACGTCTAGTTGAAGAAGGAACAGAGCCAGATACTATTTTACTTCTTACTTTTACCCGCAGAGCTGCACAGGAAATGTTGAAAAGAGCAACAAATCTTCTTGATAACCGCTGCGAAAATGTCTCAGGTGGTACTTTCCATTCATTTGCCAATTATAATCTCCGCAAATACTCTCGTTACATAGGATTCGATTCAGGGTTTAATATTTTAGATCGGGATGACTCTGAAACACTTATCGGCCTAGTCAGGAAGGAATTACTGAATACTTCCAAACATTCTTCCTTTCCCAGAAAACAGACCCTTGCAAATATTTTCGGCAAAGCCGTAAACAAGGTTTTGACTATCGAGGATATTGTACTAAATGATTATATCCATTTTACAGATGATACACAGATGATCACAAAGATCTACAACGAATATATCAGTCGAAAACGTCTGCATTCATATCTGGATTATGATGACCTGCTGATATATTTCAAAAGACTTATGGAGGAAAATCCCGATTTGAAAGACAAGATTTCTTCCTCTTATGAACATATAATGGTTGATGAATACCAGGATACAAACAAGATACAGGCAGACATAGTATGCCTTCTTACCGGTAGCAATAAAAACATAATGGTTGTCGGGGATGATTCCCAGAGCATATATGCTTTCAGAGGCGCTAATTTTAAAAACATTTTGGAATTCCCCAAATTATTTCCTGGCACCCGTGTTATTGCTCTTGAAGAAAACTACCGAAGCGATCAACCTATCCTTGATTTAACTAATATCATTATTGACAGAGCATCTGAAAAATATTCCAAAAATCTTTTCACAAAAAAAAAAGGTGGTGCAAAGCCACTTCTTATCAGAAGTTCAACCGAAAACGGCCAGTCAATATATGTTGTTGAAAAGATAAAAGAGCTTATAAAAGACAATGTTCCCTTAGACGAAATCGCCGTTCTTTTCAGAGCCGGTTATTATTCCTTTGATCTTGAAATCGAGCTTGCAAGAAATGGCATCTCATTTAAAAAAGTGGGGGGATTTAAATTTGTTGAATCCGCTCATATAAAAGACATTCTGGCTCACATGAAAGTTATTGCAAACCCTAAAGACAGGGTAAGCTGGCAAAGGCTGCTTCTTCTTATAGATAAAATAGGCCCTAAAACGGCAAAAAACATATTTGATGCAATACAGGCGGAAAATTCAGGGCATATGGGTCTTTTGACTGCCAAGCTACAAAAAGGTGTTTCGGAAAATTTTAAACGTTTAAAAGAACTTTTCGGTAAAATTGATCCGGACAATATGTCTGTTTATGAAATGGGAAAAGAAATAGCCGAATATTACCTGCCTGTTTTAAAACAGCGATTTGATGACTACCCGAAAAGAGAAAAGGACGTTGAACAGCTTATCCTGATAATGGAAAGATATAACAGCCTGGTGGAATTTCTCACGGATATGGCGCTTGAGCCGCCAAACACTGCTGTTGATAATTCCTTGTCCGAAAATTCAACCAAGGATAACCTTCTTGTCCTTTCAACCATTCATTCTGCCAAAGGCCTTGAATGGCACACTGTATTTATAATATGGGCGCTTGACGGAAGGTTTCCTTCGATGCATTCAATCAATAACCCGGAAGAGCTTGAAGAAGAACTGAGGCTCATGTATGTTGCGGCTACCCGTGCGAAAAAAAGTCTTTACTTTACTTATCCCAGAAGAGTTTACGACAGAAGCTCCGGAATGGTTCTTAATCGCCCTTCCCGATTTCTTGATTTAATAAACAGCAATGTTCTTGGCAAATATTCGCTCAATACCTACGATTATGATTTCTAAAATAAACAATACCAAAACTGTTTTTCATAAAGGCATATAGCGATAGCCAAAATAATATTCCGATTCAAGTTGTAGTTGTTTGGTTATGACAATTGCTATCGGTATCCTCTGTTTAATCTCTGATAAAAGCCCACCAGATATACAAAGTGAAGGCGGCAACTGCAATAATGAGCATCACATAAGAATACCAGTTAGTAGGTCTCCCGGCCATTCCGGTCATGGTAACTTTCCCAACCCGTTCTTTACATGCAGGACATATTACCACATCAAGTGGGATATAAGTCAGGCATTCAGGACACTTTTTTGATAGATGCCCATAAGTATCTTCTTTGTCAGTGCTCATTATTGCTCACCATAAATTATATAAATCTGTTATTCCTGAAATTCTTTTTCAATTATTATTTCACTATTACTTTTAACCTCGGAAAGCCATGAACTAAAAGTAGTCTCTTTTTTCTGCTCAAGCAAAGCTTTTTCAATTTTTTCCTTTTCTTTAGCAAAGTCTTGCTCCAAAGGATACTTTCTTTCTTTAAAACGTATTACATAAAAGCCGTTATTACCCTTTACAGGGCTTTCGGTATATTGTTTGTTGCCTGAAAGTTTAAAAGCAGTCTCTGATAGTTGCGGCTCATATCCGATACTTCCTATGGTTCCGTTGCGCCCGAAAAACCCTGTTTGAGAAGGTGTAAGTCTGTATTTTTTGCTTTCCTTTATTAAATCATCATCCTTTTTAAGAGCAGCAAGCAGATCTTCGGCGTCTTTTTTTGCCTTTTCCCTCTTTATCTCTTTTATGAGATCAACTTTTACTGCATCTTTTACATCATCGAGATCAGGTATTTTAGGCAGCATTGTTTCCATAACCTGAGCAACACAATATCTATCTTCGATTTCTTTAACATCACTTATTTCCTTGTCCGGCATAACAAAGACTCCTGATTCCACTAAAGCCTGCTTATCGGCATCTTTTGCATCGGAAGCATCATCTTTAGAAAAGAAATCGGTTGTTTTAATTTTAATACCTAATTTTTCAGATGCCTTTGATAAACTTTTTATGTCTATTGCCATACTGCATAATTGTTCAGCTTCATCATAAGCAAGTTTTTTTGCTTTTTCATTGATCAGTATTGTTCTGATTTTATGCTCCTCTTCTTTCAGAGAGAGCGTTTTTTCTTGAATTATTTTTTCAACTTTTATGATATGCCATCCGAATCGTGTTAAGATCGGCTCACTTATTTCGCCTTCCTTCATAGAAAAAGCCTTGCTGGCAAAAGGTTCAACCATAGCTTTTTTTTCAAAAGCTCCCAGATGGCCTCCGTTTGCCTTGCTTGGACAATCCGAATATTTTTTTGCAAGTTTCGGAAAAGGTTGCCCTTCCTCTATCATTTTTGAAACCTTATCTGCTTTTTGTTTTGCAAGTTCAATCTGCTCCGGGCTTGCTCCCTCATCAACCTTGCAAAGGATGTGGCTTGCATCAACTGTTTTGGGTTTCATAAATTCTTCAATATTACTTTCATAATACTCTTTTATCTCATCATCTCCAACTTTTACCTGGTCAAAATAAGCATCAGGGCCAAACAAAGTATAAGCAACTTTTACTTTTTTTTCGGTTTTATAAGATTCCTTATTTTTATCAAAGAAATTATTTAACTCTTCTGTCGAAGGATTAATATCCTTATATTTATCCTGATCAAAAAAAACATAATCAACATTAACTAAAGCGCCTTTCCAGTTAAACCACTTTAGAGCTTCATTTTCTGTAACTTTAACACTACCGGTTATAAAAGACATTAATCTTTCTATAATAATAGATTCTCTAACCGAAGCTTCAAATTCATCGGGAACCATATGATTGAGGCTTAATACTTTTTCATATACATTTTTATTAAAAGCCCCCCCTTTTTGGAAATCTCTAATACTGACGATAACCTGCCTAAGCTCACTATCCGAAACACTGAATTTCAGCTTTTTTGCTTCCTGGATAAGAAGTCTTTTAAAAATTATATTGTCTAAAGCTCTTTTCTTGATATTAAGGGCCTTCATTATATCTTCATTAAAATTACTTCCCAATTTAGCCCGTACCTGCTCAACAAGTTTATTATATGCTTCCTGATATTCCCGGATATCAATAACCTCTCCATTTACCTTCGCCACTCTGTTTGTACGTTTTGAGCTAAAGCTTCCAACTCCCCAGAACACAAACACTATAACAATAATTCCCAAAATGGCTTTTATCATCCAGGAGCCGGCATTTTTCCGCATAAAGTCGAGCATATTAATCCCCTCACTTTTTATCTTGTAAAATTTCGATGTTTATTAAAGTTTAATCAATTATTGTAACAGGTTTAGTGTTTCTGTTTATTTTTGTTCCAAGCGTCTCTGCACAAAACACACACAGATATTCATATTTATCTCCTTCGGAAAGCACAACAAGCAGGCGCTTACGCACGGAAACAGCCTGCTTGCATTTCGGACAATATAATTGCGATGCATCAAATTCTTCAAACGCATCCAAATTATTTTTTTTCTTTGCCCCCGTTCCGGGTTGTTTTCCATCAAAATCTATCATGGCAAGTAACACTCACAATAAAACAATTTGCCCTCAACACAAGTTTGGTAATTTTTTTCAGATAATATTTTTTATACGATATTTTGTCAACAAGTTAACTCCTCTGTTTATTAAGAGTAATTTACGGACTGATATTTGATACCTTCTTAAAAGATCTTGCAGGCCAATCAATTTAACTAAATTCTAACTTGCCCGTAATAAAATCATAATAAAAGTCCAATATAAATCAATCTAATTAAAAAAGAAGCATACAAGAAGGGTTTATAGCGAATTGAAGTACCATATTACTAAAGAAGACGGTTTTTGCCTGATAAAAATTTCCGGTGATACCAGAAAGAATGAAGCAATACAGGCAAAGGAAGTTCTCTCTCCTTATTTGAAAGAAGAAGGGATTAAAATTATTGTGGATCTTCAGGAATTAGAAAAGTTTGAACCGGCTAATCTTTTTGGAGTTTTAAATAGCATAAAAAAAGAAGTTCATCTTCTAAGAGGAGATATAAAGTTATGCTCTTTAAATTCAAAGATTTTAAATTATTTAAAACAAAATCGTATGGACCATTTCTTTCAGATTTGCGAAGACATCGAAACAGCCAAAAAAAGTGAGTTTAATAAACGTGCCGGAAAATAACCGAATTACTGAATTACATCCCAATATCTTCTGGTTTAAGGGAGAGGATACAAGCAGCCACAGCTACCTGATAAGAGGTGATTACAAAAATGTTCTCATCGATTCCGGGGTAGACAGAAACTTTTCAAAATTACAGGAGTATTTGCTCGCAATTAGACTCAAGGTTAGTGATATCGATATAGTTATTAATACCCATGAACACTTTGATCACTTAGGTGCGAACCGTTATTTTCAGGATTATGCTCTTATTGCCGCTCATCGATTTGCCGCCACTAAAATCACAACAGAAGACAGATACGTCACCATGTATAAATCAGGAGACTTAAACGAACCTCCTCTTCGAGTACATCTCTGGCTGGAAAACAGATTCCGTTTTGATCTTGGGAACTATAGTCTGGAGGTGGTGCATACGCCGGGACATACTTCAGGATCAATATGTATCTATGAATTTACCCGAAAATTACTTTTTACCGGAGACACCCTCTTTTCGGGTGGAACTCTCTCATATATCGGAGAATCAGGAAGCGTTGGCGATTATATAAACTCAATCAGTCTATTGGAAACAAGAAAAATAAACGAGCTTTACCCGGGTCACGGAGACATATCAATGTCTCCTGAAGAAGATATGAACAAAGCGATCATGAATGCAAAAGCGCTTTTGAAAAATAATGAGGGGGTGGAAGTTACCTCATTTCTTGAGGTTTCTTAAATTTATAATAAACTATATAAGGAGTAAAGGAAGATGAAAAAATTATGTTTAACGGTATTATCTTTAATTGCATTATCGGTATTCGTCATCAGTCCATCATGGGCGGGTAGTAATGACAAGCTGATAAACAAACTGGTTGAAAAAAACATTCTTACAAGATCCGAAGCCGAAGAACTTATAACACAAATGCAGGCAGAGGAAGAAAAAAAGGTGGTTGCAGCCTCAGGTTTTGACCTGCCCAAATGGGTAGAAAACACAAAATTCAAAGGGGATGTAAGAGCCAGATATCAGCACGAAGATAAAACAAATGATAGTAAAGTTGACCGGAACAGAGGTCGTGTAAGATTAAGATTTGGAGTTGAATCAAAAGTAAACGATCAATGGACAGCTGGCTTTGGCCTGGCAACCGGATCAGATGATCCGCGTTCAACCAACCAGACTCTCCAGGATGATTTCAGCTCTAAGGATATCATGCTTGATTACGCATATGCTAAATACAGTCCGGTCAAATGGGCAAACCTGTGGCTTGGAAAATTTAAAAATCCTATATGGGGAACAAAAGATCTTATGTGGGACGGTGATATAACTCCGGAAGGAGCCGCAATTGCTTTTAATTATGATGCGTCAGAGACCATAGAAATATTCGGAACATTAGGCGGTTTCGTATTGGAAGAATTCAGCAGTAAAGCCAATGACCCTTATATGATTGTTGTCCAGCCTGGTATAAAAGTGAAGCTGCCCGCCAGCATGTATATTAAAGCAGCAGCAAGCTATTATGAATTTCAGGATGTACATGGCAATGACTGGACTGCAGGTGGTGCTGCCGGAATCGGCACTAACTCAACAGATACAGCCGGAAACTGGGAATATGACCATGACGCATTGGCAGCGGATCTTGAATTCGGCATAACTAAGATACCCGGCCCCATTCCTTATGCGGCAGTATTTGGACAATATGTTCAAGCCATAAATGTGGATGATAAAAATATTTACGGCAAAAAAGATGACAAAGGCTGGCTGGCCGGTTTTAAATTCGGCCATAAAAAGGTAAAAGAACTTGGTGACTGGCAGGTAAAATATAATTACAGACGTCTTGAAAGAGATGCATGGCCTGATTTTATGCCTGACAGTGATTTTTATGGCGGTGCAACAAATGCAAAGGGACATGAAGCTGAACTTGTATTCGGTATAAGCAAAAATGTCAGCTTGGGTCTTGATTACTACAACACAAAAGAAATCAAAAAATCCGCAGCAGATGATAAAGACCAGCAGATACTTCAGGCTGATCTTGTTGTAAAATTTTAAATATAAGAATAGTAAAGATGTGCCCTTGACGTACTTTAAAAATCCCGTGTATCGGTTTACACGGGATTTTTTATTATAGCGATTATCATAATAACCCTTCCCCCTTACCTTTATTAGTTTACCAACCTATAGCTATCATCCTCTTTCAATAGAACTTATTTGCTTATAATTTAATATTGGTGTAAAGAACAGGCTGCTCTATGAACATATTTTTTCAGAATCTGATTTGAAATACTATATATATTTAGCATGTTATACGCTTAAGCAAACATAGCAACAACTGGGAAACCGAATGGCAAACAAAGAAGCCACAGCCCGTATCAAGATAAACAAGCTGCTCGAATCAGCAGGTTGGCGTTTTTTTGCGGAGGGGAATATACCCGCCAACATCTGCCTTGAACCAAGCGTGACAATCAAGTCCTCAGATCTTGAAGCGCTTGGAGAAAACTTCGAGAAGACGAAGAAGGGCTTTATTGATTTTTTGATGCTGGATGCAAAAGGCTTTCCTCTCATTATTCTTGAGGCCAAATCAGAAGACAAGAATCCACTCATTGGTAAGGAACAGGCCCGCAAATATGCCAGATCCATGAATTGCCGCTTCGTGATCCTTTCAAACGGCAACCTGCATTACTTCTGGGATCTGGAGCGAGGCAACCCATACATTATTACATCCTTTCCCACACCGGATTCTGTGACCGGCTATCAGCAAGTGACCCCCAACCCGAAACGCCTCGTCAATGATCAGGTCGGCGATGACTACATCGTGCTGACCCAACGCCCGAACTACCAATCTGAAGCAGCGTGGCGTAACGAGGCTGAGCGTCCCGGATATATCCAGACCAACAAATTGCGTTTTTTGCGGCCCTATCAATTGAAGGCTATTTATTCCCTGCAAAGGGCAGTTAAGGATGGTAAAGACCGATTCCTTTTCGAGATGGCTACAGGTACGGGAAAGACGCTCACAGCCGCCGCAGTAATCAAGCTCTTTCTTAAGTCCGGCAATGCCAGGCGCGTTCTTTTTCTGGTGGATCGTTTAGAACTGGAAGACCAGGCCAGAAAGGCCTTTAAGGCGCTGCTGTCTGCCGATTTTCAGACAGTAATTTACAAAGAAAATCGTGATGACTGGCGGCGGGCTGAAATCGTTGTTACCACGGTGCAGTCGCTGCTCTTCAACAACAAATACCAGAGGCTCTTCTCACCGACCGATTTTGACCTTGTAATCTCTGATGAGGCTCACCGTTCCATCGGCGGTAATGCCCGTGCCGTATTCGACTATTTCATTGGTTATAAACTCGGTCTAACCGCCACTCCACGCGACTATCTCAAACGATTTAACAAGACAACTTCCACTACCCGAGATCCGCGCGAAGCAGAGCGACGGCTGATGCTGGATACATACCGCACATTCGGTTGTGAAAATAGTCAGCCTACTTACCGCTATTCGTTGCTTGATGGAGTAAAAGAGGGTTTTTTGATTAACCCAACAGTAGTGGATGCCCGTACCGAGATCACTACTGAATTGCTTTCCAAAGAAGGGTTTATCGTCTCTTTCACCGACGATGCCGGTGAAGACCAAAAGGAAGCCTTCAAACAGCGTGAGTTTGAGAAACGCTTCTTTGCCGAAGCCACCAACCAGTTATTCTGCAAGACTTTCCTGGAAAACGCTCTGCGTGATCCGGTCAGCAGCGAAATAGGAAAGTCCATAATCTTCGCTGTAAGCCAGGATCATGCATCTAAACTTGTGCAGATTCTCAACCAAATGGCCAACCGTATGTTTCCAGGCAAATACCAGTCTGACTTTGCCGTGCAGGTCACCTCAAAGATTCCCGATGCCCAGCAATTCACCATCAATTTTACCAACAACAACCTGCTCGGTTCAGCTAATTTTTTGCCCGCATATAAGACCAGCAAGGCACGTATCTGCGTTACAGTCGGTATGATGACTACCGGGTATGATTGTACTGATATCTTAAACCTTGGTCTGTTTCGGCCAATTTTTTCACCAACCGACTTCATTCAGATCAAAGGCCGCGGAACCCGCAAGCACAATTTTCTTGAACAGCTTTTCGACGATAGCTTCAAGGATGGCATAGTGCAGCCGCAGAAAACCACATTCAAGCTCTTCGATTTCTTCGCAACCTGCGAGTATTTCGAGGAGAAATTCAACTACGATGAGGTTCTGAAGCTTCCCAAGTTCAAAAACAAAAGTAAAGAAAGAGAAGGAAAAGACGGTCCGGTGGTGGTTTGCGGCGCTTACGAGCATTTGGGTGCGGACATTCTCGCATCTATAAAGGAAGAGGTTATCGGTTTTGAGGGAATGAAAATCGACCGGATGTTCTTCGAAAAATTCGGGGATACGGTGCGGGAAAATGATTTCATAATAAAAAGCGTAGAAGCAGGACAGTGGGATCGTGTAATTGACTATGTAAACCGCGAGGTATTCGACAAACCTGAGGAATATTATAATCTCGATAAGTTGCGCAAAGCCGCTGCTGTGGATCGCCGTCTGACATTGCGGGAGATTCTCGAAAAGATTTTCGGCCTCATTCCGAGTTTCAAATCCAAGGATGAGCTACTTGAAGAAGAATTCGCCAAGTTTGTTGCCGATACTAAACCCGAAGAACCTGAAGCTATCCCGGCCATTAAGACCTTCTTCAAGGCTTACGTTACCAGCGATCAGGTGCGACATATCATCGAAAGCAAGCATTTCACAGATCTGGCCACCAACCCGGTCTTTTCCACCCGCGACTTTCGCGCCGTACCTGAAAAGTACCGCAAAATCATACCGGAATACGTCAAGGACTATGTTTCCCTGAACCAGTTTGCGGCATGAGAGATTGAAAGATATGGCTACCAATGAACCTTTAATTCCAAAGCATGGCGGCTACCGAAAACTCAAGAGCTTTCAGGTGGCGCAACTGGTTTTCGACATCACAGCACGTTTTTGTGACCGTTATATCGACAAGTACAGCCGTACCCGCGACCAGATGGTACAAGCCGCACGATCTGGTGTCCAGAATATCGCCGAAGGAAGCCAGGCTTCCGGAACTTCGAAGAAAACCGAACTCAAGCTCACTAATGTAGCGCGCGCCAGTCTGGAAGAACTAAAGCTTGACTATGAAGATTTTTTGCGCCAGCGCGGTCTGCCTATATGGGATCGTAGCGATCCCCGCAGGCAGAGCCTGATTGACCGCAGGTGTAAAACAGCCGATGAAGTGGCTGCCTGGGTGAAGGAAGAGCATGATTGTAGACGAAGTCGACACAGTGGACAGAATGGACTGAAACAACCGTCCACCCCGTCAACAAAGTCCACAATGTCCACTTATCCCGAGCTTGCTGCCAACGCTGCTCTGGTACTGCTTGCGGTCGCCTGTAGCCTGCTTGACCGCCAAATTGCCGCACAGGCAAAAGCCTTCGAAACTGAAGGTGGTTTCACCGAACGACTCTACCGCGTGCGTTCACAAAAACGGTCATCACGCCCTGTGTCCATCCGGTCCACTAAGTCAACTCCGTCCACTAATGATTAAGGAAAACCATGCTTGATACCGACACCAAACGCCGAATTGATACAGCCCGAGACATCCTCGTGGGAAAAGTGCCCGACCCCAAAAGCCAGGTAGAACAGATCACCATTGCTCTGATTTACAAATTCATGGATGACATGGATGCTGGGAGTGAGGAGTTAGGCGGCAAGCGCAAATTTTTTGAGGGTGAGTTTTCCCGATACGGATGGGCCAAGCTTATGCACTCCGGCCTGGGGGGCTTTGAGATCCTGAACCTCTATGCCGAAGCCATTACCAAAATGCCGGAAAATCCCGGCATACCGCTCCTTTTCCGCGATATATTTAAAAACGCCTATCTACCCTACCGCGACCCTGAAACTCTAAAGATGTTTCTTAAGGTCATTGATGAGTTCTCTTATGACCACAGCGAACGATTAGGAGATGCATTCGAGTATTTACTTTCTGTGCTTGGTTCCCAGGGTGATGCCGGTCAGTTCCGCACCCCTCGTCACATCATAGATTTTATGGTCGAAATTATAGACCCGAAGAAGACTGAGACCGTGCTTGACCCGGCCTGCGGCACCGCCGGATTTCTGATCTCGTCCTACAAGCACATCCTCAAGGCCAATACTGATGCAAAGGGCAATACTAACCTGACACCTGATGACAAAGGGCGTCTGGCACAAAACTTTAAAGGCTATGACATTTCACCCGACATGGTTCGCCTGTCTTTGGTAAACCTCTATCTGCATGGCTTTGCCGATCCGCATATTTATGAGTATGATACTCTTACCAGCCAGGATCGCTGGAATGAATACGCTGACGTGATCCTTGCTAATCCGCCTTTCATGTCACCAAAAGGCGGTATCAAGCCGCACAACCGCTTTTCAGTGCAGTCCAAGCGTAGCGAGGTTTTGTTTGTGGATTATATGGCCGAACACCTCACGCCCACAGGCCGCGCCGGTATCATTGTGCCGGAGGGAATTATCTTCCAAAGCCAGAATGCTTACAAACAATTACGTAAGATGCTGATGGAGGAGTCCCTTGTCGTCGTGGTTTCACTCCCGGCAGGTGTATTTCAACCCTATTCAGGCGTTAAAACCTCGATTCTGATCCTCGACAAGTCATTGGCTAAAAGAATTAACACCATCGCCTTCTTCAAAGTCGAAAATGATGGCTTCGGCCTTGGTGCACAACGGCGTGAGATAAATAAGAACGATCTGCCACAAGCCCAAGCCGAAATTGGAGAATACCTGCAACGCCTTCAGGCCGGAGAATCGGTCGAAGATCTTCAGCTCTCGTTTGGGCTAATCGTGGAGAAGAAAAAAATCATGGCGAATGGGGAACACAACCTAAGTAGGGAAAGGTATCGGGATGCTTTAACCAATGTGGGTTTGAAGTGGCCACTTGTTTCAATCGGCGATCTTTGTGTGGTGGAAAGAGGAGCTTCCCCCCGGCCAATTCACGACTTCATTACCGATGCCCCTAACGGCGTGAACTGGATCAAGATAGGAGATGCTGAAATCGGCTCTAAATACATCACTACAACAAAGGAGCGGATTACTCCAGACGGTGCAACGAAGTCGCGACGTGTAAAACCGGGAGACTTTATCCTCTCTAATTCAATGAGTTTCGGGCGACCCTATATCATGGCCATAGAGGGGTATATTCATGACGGTTGGCTTCTTCTTCGCGATCAGTCTGAAAGTTTGGACCAAGACTTTCTCTATAACATCCTCGGTTCAAAACCAATATTCGCCCAATTCGAGAGGACTGCCACGGGTGGGGTAGTCAACAATCTTAACAGCAAAATTGTGCGTGAAGTTAAAATCCCCCTGCCGCCGCTGGAGGTGCAGAAGGAGATCGTGGCGGAAATCAAGGGTTACCAGAAAGTCATCGATGGTGCCAAAGCTGTCATAGACAACTACCGCCCCCACATCCCCATCCATCCCGACTGGCCGATAGTAGAGCTTGAGACAATTAGTACCATCGTACGCGGAAGTTCTCCGCGCCCGCAAGGCGATCCGAAGTTTTTCGGAGGCCCCGTTCCACGATTGATGGTGGCAGACATCACTCGCGATGGCATGTATACTACCCCAAGAATAGACTCACTCACTGAGGAAGGGGCCACAAAAAGCCGCCCAATGGAGAAGGGCGAGGTAATCATTACTGTGAGCGGAAATCCTGGGCTACCTACGATATTGGCAATCGACGCGTGTATTCATGACGGTTTCGTGGGCCTTCGTGAATTGAGAAAAGATGTGCTCCCTGAGTATCTCTACTTTGCGTTGTTAGCTCTCCACGCCAGCCATGGTTCTCAATCAGTAGGAGCAGTATTTAAGAACCTAACAACCGATCAGATTCGCAAGTTCAAGATTGCACTCCCACCCCTCGCCACGCAACAAGCCATTGTCACTGAAATCGAAACCGAGCAAAAGCTGGTCGGTGCCAACCGTAAGTTGATTGCCTGTTTCGAGAAAAAGATCCAGAACACCTTATCCCGAATTTGGGGCGAGGATAAACCGGCCCAGGCAAAGGCGTGAGCCATGGAAGAAGCATCAGAACTGAACAATAATCTTCCACTCTCTTTCAAAAGCCAGAAGGAGCAAGAATATATTGCCTTTATGTGAGATGCCATATGTTAAATTTGAAGATCATCCGCATATTTATATGAAATTGTTTCCCCGTTTTCGGTCTCTTTATATCCTCTCTCGTTGTGCGAAAAATCTCTAATAGCTTTGGTAGTATATTTTTTGAAATAACTTTTTACAAAGCCAAGTATCTCCAATTCACTTGTTTTAAAAACAGATGTATCCGGTTCCTTTTGTGAATGCAATTCTTCGCCGACAAAATCATCGTATTCAACTTCTCTGGGTTGGATTACTTTTTCATTATGAATTAAAATTGCAAAATAATGTTCGTAATTATCCGGAACAGGACCATGAGGAAGATGTTTATATCTTACACCGGTAATTGAAACAGCATATTCTTTATAATGTTTGAAATCTGCATAGTATAATAGCTTATTAAGCTTTGTTTTAAATACACCTCCAGTTGCGAAAAACTTTATCGCTTCAAACAGTTTATCCAAATTCAGTTTATTAAATCCGCTATCAATTTCAGGCTCATATTTACTAAAATGTTCATTTACAAATTCCGGTATAGAACACGATTCTCCAATTTCAGATGAAAGCACTGACAAGATATGTTCTTTTTTTTCATCAAGCAGTAAATCAATATTATTTACAATAAGACTTTGCAGATTCTCCGGTTTTTTTAATAGTTGCAAGAATCTATCATGTGTTACATCTTGTAGTGCGCCATTTTCATAACGGCTTAGTGTAGCGCCTCCCCATCCGATTATTCTACTCAATTCTCTTTGTGTCAGACCATAATGCTTTCGTAAATTACGAATTTCTTCAGGGTGTACCATTTTATGCCTATTTCTATATTCTCTGTAGGCTTTTTCTAACGGGTCATTTTTCGCACGGGGATCTTCAAATTCTTTTTCACATTCCATACATTTGTAGTATTCAACATCAACTTCTATAGGTTCATTTTTAACATTGAATGTTTCTTTTGTTTTCATTACATTCAAATCAGTAATTTTTTCACAATTTGGGCACAGACCTTTCATCTCTACCCTCCTTTCTATATTTATTATTTCTTTTCCAATGGAAAACTTAATGGTGATTTTGCCTTATGAAATGAGATGCACTTGGCAATTTTTTCAGTACCCACCGCAGCTATTTTTAATTTGATATAAATCTTATCCCCATCAATTTTTTTGCCAAATTTCCAGATAGTTCCAGGTCGATCTGTATCTTGCTTAGGACCACCATAATAATTTTCCACAGAAAGACTTAAAATTTCCTCTACACAATGCTTTTTGGTAAGCCCAAGCTCCAATAAAGATTTAATATTCTCCCGGCGGTCAACGATGTCCAAACCTCTTCCTGTCGTAACTATCTCTTTGAATTCTTTTAAAAATAGTGCAACTCTGAATTCGAGCGGTATTTCCAAAAAGCAATCTCCGTTTGATTGAATAATGTGAACGTTTATTATGATAATATATCATATGATAAATAAGTCAACAGATTTATCATATGATATATTATCATATATTAAATTATGTTAAGGATGAAGGAATAACTGATAAAATCAGATTGATATCAGAGTCCTATTCGATAAGTACCGCAATTTCAAGGTTGCATTAAAAAGGTAAAGCTTCCCTGTATTAACGGTGGTTCCGAATCGAAGATCATTTCGTTGGCGTCACCGAAATGATCACTACAAGGAAGAAGTAGCAATGATGTGAAGACATCAACTTGGCACAAAGAGATATAAAATACGACTTTGCTTACATGGTCGAAGTGAGCTTTGAAAAATCCAAGCCCTCTTCATTCCGGCAATTACTGGAGGGATTCAAGGAATATAAAATATGACGCTAATATCTCCCGTGCCTTACTATTTCACCCTCAACAAGATAGATTACTTCTTCTGCAATATTTGTGGCATGATCTGCAATTCTTTCAAGATGACGTGAAATTAAAAACTGATTAATTAAATAAGCTACATCATCGTTATTTTTTTGCAGGGCCTGTTTTGTAATCCGGTAAACCTCACTTTGAATAGCATCAACTTCATCATCTTTTGTCAGTACTTTAAAGGCTATATCTATATCCAGATTTACCAGCGCATCCAGGCTCATTTTTAACATTGTTTCAACTTTTGCAGACATTGTAGAATAATCATAGTAATAGCTTGTGCTTTTACGTTTTGCCAGACTTTCTACACGCTCGGCTATATTGACTGCTTCATCGCCAATTCTTTCAAGGTCATTATTTATTTTTATCACTGCTACAATAAATCGCAAATCAACTGCCACAGGCTGATGCAGTGCCAAAACTTTAAGGCATTCTTCTTCAATCTCTACTTCCATATCATCTATTTTATAATCATTTTTAATAATTTTTTGGGCAATTTCAGCATCCTTTAATTCGATGGCTTTAACAGCCATCCGAAATTCTTCTTCAGCCATGGCGCCAAGAGAAAGAATCAGTTTTTTAATCTTTTCAAGTTCTTTTTCAAAACGTTTAGTCATTTAATCACCTCATTTTCAACCGAATCGACCTGTAATATAATCTTGCGTTTTTTTTAATTTCGGCCGGGTAAAAAGTGTATCCGTATCTCCGACCTCGATGAGTTCTCCCATATAAAAAAATGCGGTAATATCGGAAACTCTTGCAGCTTGCTGCATGTTATGGGTAACAATTATAATGGTAAAGAATTCTTTTAATTCATTAATCAGTTCTTCAATCTTCTGTGTGGCAATCGGATCTAAGGCCGAACAGGGCTCATCCATAAGCAGTACTTCAGGCTCAACCGCTAAAGCTCTTGCAATACATAAACGCTGCTGCTGCCCGCCCGATAGCCCTAACGCAGATGCATGCAATCTGTCTTTTACTTCATCCCACAATGCCGAGCGTTTGAGAGATTTGATAACACTTTCTTCGAGAAAAGCCTTATCGCGAATACCCTGGACTCTGAGCCCATAAGCTACATTTTCAAAAATGGTTTTGGGAAAAGGATTTGGCTTCTGAAAAACCATACCAATGCGGCTTCTCAGGGAAACCACATCAACAGAAGGTGCATAAATATTTTCTCCGTCCAAAAGCAACTCGCCTTCCACACGCGAATGCGGAATCAAATCATTCATACGGTTTAAACACCGAAGAAATGTACTTTTCCCGCAGCCGGACGGCCCTATAAGGGCAAAAGCCTGATTTTCATAAAATTCCAGTGATATGTTATTAAGAGCTTTAAATTTACCATAAAAAAAATTAAGGTTTTTTGATGCTATTTTTAAAGTCTTATTCGTATCTGTTTTATCAGTTATACTCAAAATTCCGTTCCTTATTTTATGATTACTATCTTTTTCGCCTGAGACGTGAACGGTAAATAATTGCCACAAGATTTATCCCAAGCACAAGCGCTATCAGCACTAAAGAAGTACCATATTGCAAAGGCCGGGTTTTTTCAATTTCCGTTCCGGCAGTAGCAAGAACATAAATATGATAGGGTAATGCCATGATTTCATCAAAAACCGATTTGGGCAGGCGCGGTGAAAAAAAGACGGCGGCTGTAAACATAATCGGGGCAGTTTCACCTGCCGCCCTTCCTATTCCAAGTATCGCGCCTGTTAAGATGCCTGGTAGCGCCGCAGGCAATACTACTCTAAATATTGTTTGCAGTTTAGTGGCACCCAAACCCAGCGAAGCTTCCCTGTATGATTTCGGAACACCCTTTAATGCTTCTTCTGATGCTCCGATAACTATGGGAAGATTCATCACGCCCAATGTAAGAGCACCAGCCAGCAGGCTGACTCCAAGTTTAAGATAAATTACAAAGAATGCAAGCCCGAAAAGTCCGAAAACCACTGATGGCACACCTGCAAGATTATTAATTCCAAGGCGGATTATTCTTAAGACGCGCCCCGGTCGTGCATATTCATTAAGATAAATAGCAGATGACACCCCGATTGGAAAAGAGAAAATCAAAGCCCCGATACTTAAAGCCAATGTACCTACAATACAGGGGAATATACCTCCTTTTGTCATGGAATCCATAGGCGGCTGTGATAAAAACGTCCAGTTAATAGCCCTCCAGCCATTGGATATAACAAAATAGAGTATAATAATTAACGCCAATCCATTAATCAATGCAGCAGAGCGAAAGAAAAAAAACGTGATTGTTTGAGTAAGTACACGTTTTCGCCTTAAATAGGGTGCTGCTTTTTTGGCTATGTTCCGGTCTGCTTTGGCATCCATGCCTGTTTCCTATTATCGGTTTATAGGGATGCCTCACCCGTTTGCCTATACTTATTTGCAATATGATCGGCAATCAGGTTAAACATAAGAGTAAAAAGAAAAAGCACGATTCCGGTTGCAAAAAGGGCATAGTAATGATCGCCGCGAAATGGCGCTTCCGCCATTTCAGCTGCTATACTTGCCGGCATCGGTCGAACCGGATCAAAAATGCCGGTTGGAATCATTGCAGCGCCGCCTGCTACCATTAATACAACCATAGTTTCTCCGATTGCCCGTGACATACCAAGTATAACTGCTGTACTGATCCCTGAAATTGAGGCCGGCAAAATAACCCTGATAATCGTTTCCCAGTGTGTGGCGCCTAAAGATAATGAGGCTTCTTTTAATGCTACAGGAACACTGAAAATGGCATCTTCGGATATGCTGCAAATTGTAGGTATCGACATAAAGGCAAGCATTAAAGCGGCATTAAATAAATTCAAGCCGGTTGGAACATCTAAAATGTTTTGTAAAAATGGAGCAACAACAACCATTCCAAAAAATCCAATTACTACAGAAGGTAAAGCGGCAAGAAGCTCTACAACAGGTTTTACGATTTCTCTGACTTTACTTGAAGCTATTTCGGCCAGATATATTGCAGTCATCACCCCTAAAGGGATTGACATCATGGCCGAAATAACAGTAACTGCAATTGAACCTATAATTAATGGGAATATTCCAAAATCCGGTGGATCTGAAGTGGGATACCAGTATTTACCAAATATAAAATCGGTGACACTTACCTTTTGAAAAATTGGCAGCCCTTCCATAAAAAGAAACAATGAAATCATAACAAGAATTGCAATAGATGCTGTCGCAATACAAAAAAACAAGCGATGCAGCCATTTATCTTTAAATTGCCGGATATTTATCATTTCCATAATTCTCTAATATAAAGGTACAAATCCAACTTCTTCAACCAGTTTTTGACCTTTTTCCGGATTTAAAACATAGTTGATAAAATTAGCCACATCACCTTCCGGCCAGCCAGGCGTAAACATATAAAGAGCTCTGCTTATAGGGTATGAACCTTCAAGAGTGGTTTTGGGATTGCCTTGTATACCGTTTACCGTCAAAGGCTTTACATCCTTGTTTATATACCCTACACCGATGTATCCGATAGCATTTTTATTTTTGGAAACAGCCTGGGCAACAGCGCCATTGGAGGCCTGCAATAAAGCGCCGGGATACACTCTTTCCTTTTTCATTACTTTGTCTTCCCATACTTCATAAGTACCTGAAGAAGTATCGCGGGAAATTACCACTACCTTCCTGTCGTCTCCGCCTAATTCCTTCCAGTTCTTAATTTTGCCCTGATAAACATCTTTCAGTTTATCTATGCTGATATCTTTAACCGGATTTGAGGTATGTACTACAGGCACAATACAATCATAAGCAACTGCAAAAGGAACCGGATAAACGCCTTTTTCCATAGCCAGCTTTACTTCTTTATCTTTAATAAACCGCGAGCTGTCTGCAATATCTGTTGTTTTGTCAATAAGGGCTTTCATGCCGTTACCTGAACCACCGCCTGAAATTGAAATGGAAACCTCAGGATTTTCTTTCATAAAAGCTTCGGCTGTTTTTTGGGCTATCGGCAAAACCGTTGTTGAGCCTTTGATAACCACTTTACCGGCAAAAACAATACCGGCTGTACAAAACAACACTACTAAAATAACACTTATAAAAACTGATTTTTTCATAATAATTTCTCCTCCAATTATTTAGATGGCAATATTACAGTTATTTGTTAGAATTTTGTTAGAATAGTATTAGATATGAGTTAAAATCATTACCACCCCCCTTATTTCATAATATCATTGCCTATAACAGGGTAACCGCAATTGGAATTAATATGTTCTTTAATAGTTTTTCCGATTTTAAATGAACCCAACAATAATAAGTTAATCAAATTAATTTTTAAGAAAAAGCTAAATGCGGTTACCCTGTTGCTTATAATCCCTCTGGTTTCAAAATCCAAAGTGATTTGATATCAATGAATATAGAGTATGATTGTTAGAAAAGAATTAAGGTATAGTTAGAAATTAATAAGTTTATAGCGATTGTCATAAATATGCTTTGTGATCACCACGCCCTCGATTATGTTGCCCGGATTCCGTTTAGGCAGAAATTAAGCTGATGATTCATAAAAACGGCGCCGACACCGACGATCAGGATGCTGAAAGACATCGAAAGCTGTGAGTTTGGATTCCGCAGTCCGGTGAAAATTACCATTATAATCAAATAGCTGTGATTATATAATTCATGGTGCTGGTAGACAATCTCTGCCAGGGACCAGGGGGATTCAATGTCCTTAACCCAAGTTCGACAAAAACAGACAAAAATCCATTGATTGCAACACTTGCCAAACACTATTCCAAAGTAATCATCAAAGAACAGCTTCGTTGTGCCGAAAACAATAAAACAGTTTATAATACGGCTCCTCTGTATGAAACACAAGGTCATTCCAGCATAACCTTTACATCCCGAATAACATGAATTTTACTTATAAATTGATTTGAGTTTGCAGGTTATGGCGCTCAGTTAATTGCTTGAGCCACTTTCAAAACGTTTCAGTTTGGTCAAGCTCAAGGCGAGCGAAAATTTCAACCACAGGAATACATTTAGTATTTCGAGGATAGCGCTAAAGGTTAGCGCTTATGCTTCACTACGTGTCACTTCGTGCGAAATTTGAGCCCAACGCTTAAGATCGGCCAAAAAGGGGAGTTTTGAAACTGGCTCATTTGATTAACCATATTTTAGAATCTAACGCAGGGGCTTATGAGACGCGAGGTTACGAGCGGTCTCAATCAAGCCCCATGTTAGCTCACAACATAATAATGACATCTCTCTAACGCTTATTCCGCTTAGAAAACATGAATACTAATCCAGAGCCTAATAAGAGCAGAGTGGAAGGAATAGGGACAGCTTGCACTTCAAACGACTCTGCACCAAGATACCAGTTGGGAGCCGAACTGGCATCACTCGGGGCAATCGGTGCGAATGGTTCGAGAAACGTCGCGCCACCATCGAGACTATATGTTCCTGTGTAAAGTTTATCAACATCATCAAAGCTTAATCGTAGTAGAATGTTACCTGTGATATCACTTGGCATGACCCGCATCGCTTGTGTGTCAAAGTCCCCAGTTTCAACATCTTTGAATCTGTCAAACAAGATCACAGGACCTGTGGGAATGCCAAATAATTCCGACATCGCAGGGCCAAAATTGGCAAAGCTAATACTAATATCTTCTTCAGAGCCACTCATACCCATAAGGTAAAATTGGTTAATACCAGGAATACCATTCGTCCATGTTGAGGTCCCTTCATAGTCGCCGGCTCCGTCTTCCATATTGAACATAGAGCCAATATAGCTCATTTCTGAAGAGATATTGGGGGTGATTTGACCAACAGTTCCTGGATTTCTAAAGGTTACCATGTCGCCTGATTCAACCACTGTAGGATCATAAACCTCCCAATTGGGGGCGATACTCTCATCATTGAACTCATCAATGATGTTTCCAGGGAGATTACCTATAACCTGGAAGCGATCCAGACTATAGGCATATGGAGATGGGGCAGCCATAACACTACCTGCAAAAGAAACGATAACTAATACGAAGCAAAAGCACACAAATTTCTTACACATATCATTCCTCCTTTCAAAGGCTAACAATAAAGATTATATACGGAGTGAAGCTAAATAAATATATTATGCAATACTATAACTGTAATTACTTATGTGCAACCCAAGAGTAACCAGTGGCGTCCACTGAACTTGGACGCGACTATCGCAACGCTGCTTCCCGCCGTCTGCGTTGACCCGCTCGGCAATGCCGATAAATACGAAAGGCAGGGCTTCCTTGAGGCTGCCTTTGGGTTAAAAATATTTCTACTTTTTCTTCCTGCGTTCGCCGATGAGACCAGCTAAGCCAGAACCAAATAGCCAGACCGCTCCAGGTATGGGCACGGCGGATACATCGCCGGGACGAACTGCCATCGTAACGGCTAAAGCGTAGCCGTAGTTGTTATACCCTTTATCGCCATAGCCTTAGTTGCTATTACGATTATTTACAATTATTCTTAAATTTTTTTCTGAATCCTATAAGACTAATTAGCCCAGAACTCAAAAGGAGCATAGTACCAGGCACGGGTACTGGGGTATAGTTCAGTTCCAGAACTGCATGTGTATCGACATAACCATCAGCTGCAATATTTCCCCAGCTAACTATATCTACTATGTTTGATGCGTCATATACAACATTAAAACCAACTAATTCCACTGTAGAGCCGTCTGGGGCTGAGAAAATCGATGAGCCAGGCGCAATGTCCGGAAACATTCCACCGTTTGCGCTTCCCGAAATAGTTGTGCCTGCCGGAGTCACTGCAAAAGGTCCTGATGAACCATTTGAATTATAAACGGCCATATCAGGAGGGGAAGCATTATGATCAAAAAACAATGCTAAACCGTAATAATCGCTTCCACCGGTACTTGACGTCCCGAAAAGCTCAAAAGTGTTAAGTCCCGGCAATAGATCAATTGAAATTTCACCGAGATCAAGCCCGTTTCCAGGAGTGTTTAGGAAAACCCCATTTTGCCTCACACCCAACTGAGCAAAAGGATCACCAAGGTTTGACGACCAAATTCCGCCAGGCGCGTTAGTCCAGGCTCCTATAGCCGTTGATTTCTCCAGTGTAAGACTGGTTAAATTAACTGCAAAGGCAGGGGAAACAACACCGATAACCAAACTAGTTAGAAATACTGCCATTATCAACTTTTTCATTTTCTTCCTCCATTATATTTAAGATTTACATTCAGTACATTGGTAGTCCCTCCAAAACAACACAGGTTTGGAAATACCTGATTTTTCGCCATGTGCTTAAGTATACATAATACAAAGGTACCTACAGATAGCTTACAGATTAGCAAAAAATGGGAATTTTTTTATCAATGAAGATTATATTGCTCCATATGGTCAAGGGCATCACTCCAACCTCAAAGAAGATTATTACTTCCAAAATTCCTATTTTTCCTTTATCTTTCAGTGAATATTACGGATAAAAAGATTATACAAAACAGGCAACACAACAAGAGTCAACAGATCTGAAACAAAAAATTCCGTTAGTTTCAGGCACTTCTGCGGATAGCAACTAATTCAATAAGCCATGTCCCCAGAAGCAAGATAGCCGGTGAAATCGGCACTCAAATAGAAGCATTTTCTGAAGCAGGCGGCCTCAGCAGTTTAAGCAGGCCTGGATGTTACAAAATCTGAAACTAATGGTTTATACTTCTGATATTTACGTTTGGATCTCATAGATTGTCTTATAAATAAGACGTGGGTTTTCCATAATAACGGTTGTATCAGGCTTTATAGATTTGGTTACCCCTTTCTCAATCTTTTTCTCAATCCTACAAGACTGAGCAAACCCGAACCAACGAGATATATTGTAGCAGATACAGGCACAGTGGTTGAGGGCATACTTCCAATAATGCAGGCATTTGGATCGATGTCCGGAAAAGATACTATAAGATTTCCGCTGGCATTCCTTGATAAATGCCAAGAGAAGAAATATAACCCGTTGGATCATTCGTATAATCCACAGGAACAGTAAATGTCGCTGTAACAAGGGAAACCGATGCACTTGCGGAATAGAACAAAAACATGCCGATGAGCATACCTCCTAAGAAACAACACTGATAGACCGTATTGAAAGAGCAAGTTTCTTCCATTAATAACCCGGTAATAACCCAGTACGTAGCTTCGGGTTAAAATGCTACAAACAAATATCTTTTCATACAACCTCCTTTTGGGTTTTGTTGCAAACTTCACAATCGAAAAGGGCAAAGCCAGCCATGGCAACAAGAACGGTTTTCAACTGATGTTTTACCCTATCCACTATGCTTCCTGCAGAGCTGTCTTTTTTAAGTTGGATTCAGGCTATCAGCCAACTTAAAACCGGAAAACTTTGCTGTGCTCAGACATATTGCCTTGAATATGATTAAAAAAGAAGCAACACCGAAAAAGAGCATAAAATCAAAACGACATAGGGCTGGTTGGGATAATGATTATCTTATGAAAGTCCTGGCAGGTTGATTTCTAAATGCGGTTACCCTGAGATGCTTTCACGCAGATATTGACAAAAGAAGTAGAATGCGGTTATAGCGGCATAAAGGAGTAAAGGAGGTGATGAAGATTATAGCATAAGAAAATGTTAATAAAATAATGTGATTCTATAAAAAATATAAACAGATAGGGTTTGATATTAAATATATTAATAAATTAAAAGGAGAAATGATTCATGCGGTTAAAGACAATTGCGAGTTTTGTTGTGGTAGCGTTTATTTTTTTGGTATCAACCGGTTATGCTGGTGAATTACCAAAATATTCCAAACTTCAAAAAGTTCTTAAAGATGTTGTAAAAGAACAAAACGGCGGGTTTAGTTTAAATATGTGGGCAACGATAGTTGACAGGGATGGTGTCGTAAAAGCAGTTGTGTTCTCCGGTAATGACAGAGGCGACCAGTGGCCGGGAAGCCGTGCCATTTCAGCACAAAAAGCAAATACTGCAAATGGATTCAGCCTTCCTGGCTTATCATTATCTACAGCAAACCTTTTTACTGCCGTTCAGCCTGGTGGCAGTTTGTATGGCTTACAGCATAGTAATCCGGTTGATACTAAAGTAGCATATGGCGGGGCATCGGATGAAATCGGTACAAAAAAAGATCCTATGGTTGGCAAGAAAATCGGAGGAGTTAACGTTTTTGGCGGCGGTTTGGCTCTGTATAATAAAGATGGAAAGCTTATAGGAGCAATCGGGGTTAGTGGCGATAGTTCATGCGCTGATCATAACATTGCATGGAAAGTCAGGCATAATCTCGAATTAGACTATGTGCCTGCTGGTGTGAGCCCAAATAAGGATGATAATATAGTTTATGATATTACTGATGGTGTTAGTTCAGGCGGATGGGGGCATCCTGCATGCTCACCTGAAGCAGTAGAAATAGCCAAAGGTTTGCCAAAAACACGCCCTGTTCAATCGAAAAAGTAAGCCGCAGAAAATAGATATCGGGAACATCAATATATTAGTTGGTTTATTTCAAAAATAAAAAGCGTCTTTTTGCTTGGTGGGAAAGAGTTTTCTCTTTCCCACCGCTTGTTAGTCCCGCTGCAAGCGGCTGAAGAGTAGCTAATGATGCGGCAAGCATGGAAGATAATATTGTTGGTGCTGTTAATTGCTTTGTTCCCTCTCTGCTATTCAAAGACTTTGCTCTTCGCCAAAGAGAGTTGCTTTTCGTAAAAAGCCCAAAAAGCATCCAGTTCATCCTGAGAGACATCCGGTTCTTTTATGAGTATGGTGTTTATTTTTTTATTTTGTTTGGAAGCAACTTTGAGCCATAAACTTACGGTGCGGAACTCAACCCCAATAGTTTTTGCCACGCCTCGTAAGGACATTCCTTTAATTAAAAGTTTGAGAGCGTTCAAAATTTTTTCATCGGGAGACCTTAATCCATAAAAGATGCCCGATGTTTTACTGCAAAATGATTTGCCGCATTCTTTGCAAATATATCGGCGTAAGTTGGTTCCATCTTTTAATCGGAATGTACCATTGGAAATAATATTCGCTTTATCTGATTTAGCATATAGTGCGCATTTTGTGTTAGGGCATACGTTAATTCCAATCTTATGTTTAGGCAGTTGCGGTTTTAATTTTTTTTGGCAGTTTCGTTTTTTACTATTTGAAGAGGAAGCGTCAACAGTTAATACAGCATTTTTATCAACAGTTAATACAGCGTGCTGATCAATTTTATTTGGAGAATGTTCCTTAAAGGAATGGATAATATTTTTTTGTTTATTACTGGGATTTGCTGGTGACCATAATTGTTTGGTTCTTCTTGCTACATTCATTGCATGACCTTCCGCTGCAATCTTCTCAACATCCCATCTGTCAGGCACATTTATTTTCGGATGAAAATCCAATCCCATTTCATAGATTGCAGGACAAAGTTCGTTTTGCAAATGCCTATAGTCCCTTCCTAAGCTCATGCCCAAATTATTCTGGATTATAGCCGATTCTTTTATGACCGTATGGCTGGCAAGCAGGTATCGTTCTTTTTGTTTTATTTTGGAGAGGGCTCGCATAGCATCCATGATTACCCAGAAAGAGGCGCTAATGTTGCTAGCGAATGAAGAATAATAGAAAAAAACCCCTTCACCCTGAGCGATAATATCACTGATCATTTCACTTTTTAGGTAATTTTCAATGTTATCTTGTTTCTTAAGCTTGTTATATGCATCCAATGTTATGGGCAAACATACTTCATGGGCTATATAATGGTTCCAGTAATCTGTTAAAATGTAATTCAAATCAGGAAGAATAAAACTAGCGGCCTTAAACACATCTCGTTGCAAAGGCCTTTTGGGATCGTAAAGATCCTTGTGACATGAAAGAATCAGGTCAATGTGCTTGTTTTTTGTAATAGCAACTTTCTTCAGCAGGGTATTGTCTTCGGATTTTTCGCTGTATTCGAGTAAATCGAAGGAATAAAATTGCGCTTCTTCTAACGAAGAATACATGAATAGCCTTTTTCGCAGTGAATACCAAATGGGCTGATCTGCATTGAGAGCTAGGCAAACCTGCATCGGGATGCCGGTAACTTCTGAAATATCGTGAAGATTTTCAATACCTGCGCGGCGGCGACCTGCTTCCCAATTCCGCAATTCACGAACACTCACTCCTATCGATTCTGAAAGGATTTCCTGACTTAGTTTTTGCCATTTTCGATAATCCTTCAGCAGAAAACCGAGTGATTTATAAAGGACGATATTATTGGGGGAAAACATTGTTCCTTGTCTCTGCTCCATGAAGTATCTATAATCTCGCCAACTACAAGCTCGCAGGTTTAATTCATCAGGAACCTTTGGCAATATACGATAATTCATAATAATAGTATTTAGCAGGTCAACAATAATCAATTAATTTTTATATATTATAATTTGCTGATATTTTATTGTCAAGAATCCAATAAACGAGAAGTATGGAAAGGAGCATATGGAGAACAAATTAATAATATTTTTTTCCATCTCAAGATCGGTTCAATAAAGGTAACAGGAAAACAATAATGCCTGCCATGTCTTCTTATTTAGAAAAATATGAGATTTGTTATGCAGGAAGAATGCTTAAAGTGCTTTAGAGCAAGTTCCTATTATACTTCTGCCATAAGGTAAGGTTGGTATCAGTTTGGTACAATAGACGTTCCGGAATATATCCCTGCGCCGACTGACCCGAAAGTGTTTGCAACGTCCAGTAATATAACGGTTGAAAACGCTATCTCCCTTCTTGCTTTTACATCCGGGGATATGTGGAAAATTTCTACAATTATCAGCTAAAGTCGTGTTAGAGACGCTCTCGGGCACTAAACAGCCCTTTTGTTGCTTCATGTCTTGCCTGACAGCGCTTATAAGTTAATGCGATCCTCAAAAGGGCTGTTTAGTTCCCAAGAGAAAGTTAATTATAACAATTGAAAAGGGAGAAGGAGGAAAAGGTGAAAATGAAAAGAAATAGAATATTAAAGTATATAGGGGGCTCACTGTGTTCCTTGCTTGTTCTGTTTTTTTGTGGAGCTACAGTTCAGGCTGTGTATCTACCGAAAGTGATCGACAAGACCAACTGTGCTCAGTACAAAGATCTTCTAATTCCGGCTATGTACCGTGCTGTTGAAAGGGGCGATTTTATTATTACGCCGGGGGCTATAAACTTTAAATACAAGCATCAGGACAGTTTTATTGCTGCAGGCATGAAGAATGCCGGGAAATTCGACATAAGTCCCGATGGTGATTTAGTTGAAAAGAATACGGGGAAGATTCCACTATACAATATCTACGGGTATCCTTTTCCCAAAATTGATCAAATAGATCCCAAGGCCGGAAGTAGAATTATATCGAACTTTGATTATCAGTTATTTCGTTTTATGGGTACGCGCGTACTTCAGCATACAAGGTGGATAACTACATCAGGAGAGGAACGTTATGTTGGTGGTTATGATTACCGTCTTTATGCAACAGGCAGACCGCCGGGTCAGGAAATAACCAGGAATACTGATCATGTTAAATGGTATGAACTTCTAAATGCTTTGGTGCCGATGAGTATGAAAGGAACTAACACACTGGCATACATCTTTATGGATGCGAGGAACGATACCAATTATGCCTATGTCCCTGCCATTCGGAGGATTCGACAGACACCCTCGACGGCAAGGTCGGATCCATATATGGGTTCTGATGCTTGGCTGGATGTTAGTTACGGGTGGAGTGGCAAAGACCGTTCCATGAAATGGAAGTGTGTGGGAGAGAAGACAATACTTGTTTCGTTTACAAGCACTGAAATGATTCCTGCGGAAGAATTACCTGATGGAAGACTTACTATGAAATATCCTTTCACAGGCTGGTTTTTCAAATTAAATTATGAAGTACCGGGATTTAAAGGCGCTGCCTGGGCGCCTGCGCCGGGTGTTGTAACCTATGTTCCCAGAAAGGTGTGGGTCGTGGAGCAAATGCCTAAAGATCCGTATTATAACTGGGGATTGCACGTAAATTATATTGATCAGGAGACTTATACTATCTGGTATAAGGAGATATATGAAAAATCCGGTGAATTTCGTACCTGGGTAACTTTTTTCGTGCATTATAGTGAGGCTCCGACCGGTAAAAATAATACAGGGGATTATGATTCTGTGCTCTTTGTAGATGAAAAAATCCGTCATGCTACAATATCATCCCGTGCTCCCGATCCTGAAGTTTTTTTATATATGCCAGCTTCAAAACTGGACCCCAGTTTTTTTAGCGTAAGTAATTTCTTGCTGCTGTCTAAGTAGTGTCTGAGCAAACATAATGTTTGCACTTGTAGTAAAAACTCAAAGCAGAATTTCAATGTAAGCATGAACTATTAAATGAGATGATAAGAAAGGAAAATTTATGCTGAATACAAAAGATTCTTGGGATGTGAAAACCGACATTATCGTTGTGGGTTCGGGAAGTGGGGCCTTAACTTCAGCCATTGTTGGCCGGGAATGTGGGGCAGAAGTGTTTTTGCTGGAAACTACCGATAAAATAGGCGGTGGAACCGCATATTCCGGAGGCATGCTGTGGATTGCCAACAATCCACATATGTTAAAACTTGGCATTAAAGATTCAAGAGAAAATGCTTTGACTTATATACGCCACACGGGCGGTGGACATCATGTCGAGGATCTTACGGTGGCTTTTATCGATACCGCGCCGGAGATGCTGGAGTATATTGAAGAGAAGGCAGGCATGGAAATGGAAGTAATTCGCCCTTGCCCTGACTATTATCCTGAGCATCCGGGCGGTACCACTGAAGGCAGAGCCCTCCAACCCAAAATCTTTGACAGCAAGCGTTTGGGAGATTGGCAAAATAAATTACGACTTTCGCCCCATCTTCCGATACCCAGTAATATTCCCGAACTGATTAAATGGGGTGGTTATTGCAAGATAAGCAATTGGGATTGGGGGCTCCTTGCAAAACGAATGGAAGATGGCATCGTCGGCTTTGGTTCTTCTTTGATAGGACATCTTATGAAAGCATGTCTTGATCGAGAAGTAAATATAATGTTGCAGACGAGGGGCATTGAACTTGTCCGGGATGATACCAACCGGATTGTCGGGATCAAAGCGGAACAGGAGGGCCGAACAGTATTTATTCAAGGGCGGCTTGGTATTATATTGGCATGCGGGGGTTACGAGTGGAATGAGAATTTGAGACGCCTTAATTGTTCACCGACACTCGAAGCTTCAACTCCACCCTCAAACTGCGGTGACGGCCATATTATGGCTTTGGAGGCAGGAGCGGCTTGGGCACATCTGGATGAATCAGCAGGAACCTGTCTTGCCATTCCCGGTGAGACACATGAAGGCAAAACTCTTTACCGTATTTTTGTTGAAGAGCCGGCTCGCCCGGGCATGATTATGGTTAACCAACAAGGTAAGCGGTTCACGAATGAAGGTATGTACAAAACCGCTGAGGAGGATATGGTAAGGTTTGATGGTTCAAAGCAGATCTATCCTAACTTGCCCTGCTACCTGATCTACGATCATAACCACAAAACAAAGTATGTCTTTGGCTCTGTTATGCCTGATGACAATGCCCCGGAGTGGATGAACTGTTCATCGAGTCTTAGGGAGCTTGCGCTGAAACTGGCAATTAATCCTGATACACTTGATGAAACAGTGAATAATTTCAACTCTTATGCCAGAAAAGGAAAAGACCCGGAATTTCATCGGGGGGATTCTGCCTATGCTCGATTTTGGGGGGACCCTTTCCATAAGCCGAATCCTTCGCTTGGAACAATTGAAAAACCACCTTTCTATGGGTTTAAGGCAATTCGATCTGTGTTGGGCACCAAAAGTGGTCTTGTCACTAACGCTAACGCTCAAGTTATAAATGTTCGCGGAGAGCCGATCCAGGGTTTGTACGCTGTACCGAACACGGCAGCACATCTGGCATTAGGTCGTGGAATGACAAGCGGTCAGACTCTTGCACAGAGCATGACTTTCGGTTACATCGCCGCAAAGCATATGACAAAATGAACAGGAGGTTATTGTATGCCTTGGGTTGAACATAAAGCGTTTGTGAAGGCGCCATTGAAATCGGTATGGGATTTTATTTGTGTGATGAATAATTGGGCAAAATATTTGAAAGGTTACCAGAAGCACGAAGAGCTTAACGAAAAAGAATCTGTATGGACGCTGAAAGGAGATGTAGGTGTTTTGTGCCGGGTGGTGCACTTCAAAGTGTTTATAACGGAGTGGTCTGAACCGGAAAAAGTAAAGTTTATACTTGAGGGAATAAATGAACGTTTAACCGGAGAAGGCAGGTTCTTAGCTTTACCCATTCCGGATAATAATACTGAACTAAATTTCAAGCTTACTCTTAATGCAGGTGGGATGATAGGACCGCTTGTTAATGTGATGTTAAAACCAATGCTCAAGCCTGTAACCGTTGAGATGGCAGAAAATATTTCGAAAGAGATAGAGAGGCTTCAAGCATAAGTCTTAAGAAGATAATCAAAAGATGGAAGGAGTAAATAGATGGTACATGAAAATTATAAGCGCGTTTTGTCGCCTCTCACAATTCGGGGGCTGACCATTAAAAACCGTATTGTTCGTACTGCTCATGCCACCTTTTTTGCTGGTACCGATGGACTTATCAGCGATCAGTACATTGCTTATCATATGGCTAGGGCTGAAGGCGGAGTGGGGTTGGAAGTTTTGGCTCCCGGTTTTGTGCATAAATCTTCAAACTTCGTTCCGTGCACAATATTATGCTGGAGTGACGATGTTATTCCAGGTTACCAAAAGTTGATGAAGGCGATCAAACCGACGGGCATGAGAATTATTCAACAAATCTGGCATGGTGGTGGCATTTATGCAGACTGGCGCGATGTGAAAAAGGGACCATCTGCATTGCCGGGCATGTACACGGGAATGCCGACAAGGGCATTCAATCATGAGGAAATCCGTGAACTGGTGAATGCTTATACTTCAGCGGCAGTACGCTGTGAAAAAGGAGGCCTTCATGGTTGTGAGATAGCCGGTTCTCACGGTTACCTGGTTATGCAATTTCTTTCTCCATGGAGCAATCGACGGACAGATGAGTATGGCGGCAGTCTGGAAAACCGATCCAGGTTCCTGCGCGAAATCCTGACCGGCATACGCAGATCGGTATCGAACAGCTTTATTGTTGGTCTGCGCCTAGGTCCCGAAGCTCTTGAAGGCGGTTTGATCATAGACGAAATTGTCGATGTGCTTAAAATGCTCAAGGCTGACGGACTGGTTGACTATATTAATATGTCTATGGGTGGATACCACAACCCGGAAGCTATGGTTCCTGCCGTCCATACTCCAACCGGAGTGGAACTGAACTGGAACAGTGGTGTACGGGAGAAAACCGGACTGACAACTTTTATCTCGGGCCGTTTCCGCACTTTGGAAGAAGCGGAGCAGGTTATTTCTCAGGGTGAAGCCGACATGGTAGGCATGACCCGTGCTACCATTGCTGATCCATACCTGGTTAAAAAAACTATAGAGCAGGGAGCAGAATCGGTTCGGGCATGTATTGGCTGTAATCAATTGTGTGTGGGTAATATTTTTTCCGGACAACCTCTGCAATGCACAGTAAATGTCCAGGTAGGGCGGGAGTCGGAATTTCCTCAAACAGCGATCCCAAAAACGAGTACTCCTAAAAAGGTGCTGGTGGTTGGCGGCGGCCCTGCGGGTATGGAGGCCGCGCGAGTGGCTGCCCTGGCAGGCCATCAGATACACCTGTATGAGGCGACTCCTACTCTTGGCGGTGCATTAAAACTGGTGAAGACTATCCCTTATCTGGGGGGCTTTTACGACGTGTGTCATTGGTTGCAAGACCAGATTTACAGTCTGGGGGTTAACGTTCATACCGGTACCTATATAGATCTCGATGACATACTGGCAGCAAACCCCGATGTTGTTTTGCTGGCAACCGGATCGAGGCCGCGTGATGATGTATGGCAAATAGGGGCACCAGTTGTAGTACTGGAAAACCTTAAGACGCCGCTATTGGTAAATGTTCCCGACCTTCTGGAAAAACGCGCTGTTATTGATTCCGGTAAAACTGTGGTGCTTGTGGATGATAGAGGTCATTATGAAGCTGTGGGTGTGGCTGAATATTTGCTTCAAAATAAAGTTTCAGTAGAATATGTTACCCGTTTCGGCGATTTGGCACCGCAGATGGCAGTATCCTGGCGATCACGCCCTGCATTGCGTCGGCTCAATGCTTCTGGACGATTTACTTTGCATACCCACAGTTATTTGGCTGATGTCTCGGCACATGGGGCTGTAAAAGTTGGCTCTTTTGTTGGCCAAGCTGCAAAACTTATAAATGCAGATCATGTGGTATACGCAGGCTATAATCTGCCCAATGACGAATTATTTGAACAGCTTCAAAAATCCGCTTTCAACGGGCGGGTTGAACTCATAGGCGATTGCAGCAGCCACCGATACCTGCATTCATCGATCCATGATGGATTTAATATAGCCTGTAGTATCTGAAACTTATAACATTTATACTATTTTTACCGTTAAATAGTTTAATGCTTCTTCTAAAAGGAAGGTGATAAAATGACAACTACGTCTGTACTTAACGCTACTTTTTCCCATATCGGCATTTGTGTTTCAGATATCAAGCGTGCCAAACATTTTTACAAAGATGCCTTTGGCTTTATGGAAGGCGCTGTTTTTGAATCGAAAAACGATATTAATGATCTATTGGGCCTTTCAGGCAAAGTGGAAATGACAAGCCAAATGCTGACTCTTGGAAGTATAATAATAGAGTTAATCTACTTTAAGGAACCCGATGCCTTTGCATCCGGCAATTTAAGGCCGATGAACCAGTGTGGGCTAACTCATCTGTCCTTTATTGTGGAAGATGTAGACAAAGCTGCGGCGCATCTTGAAGCCTGTGGCGCCCGGATTTTACATACAACCAGAACTGTTCTTGACTCTACTACCGGTGGTGATCCCGCTGTGTTGATTTTCTGTACCGATCCGGATGGTACCCGTATAGAACTATATAAACCCCCATCCGGTTGGCAGGCCGACAAACCTTAAGGAGATTGGATATGAGCATAGAAGAGAACAAAAGTATTGTATTGGCTTTTATCGGAAACATTTCAAAGGGCAACTATGATAAAGCGTTTAATTTGCTGGCAGACGATGCCACATGGTGGGTTGCCGGAAATCTTCCCGGTTCCGGTATATATCCAAAAGAAAAAATTCCGGAAATAATGTCTTTTTTAAGCTCGGCTTTTCCTAAAGGTATAGAGATAACTGTTACCCACTTAATCGGAGAAGGAGATTATGTTGCGGTTGGGGGCAGCTCATACGCGGAGATAGCGAAAGATAAGATCTACCAAAATACATATCACTGGTTATTTGAGGTTAAGGAAGGAAGTGTTCGGGCGATCAGGGAGTATATGGATACCTTGCATGTTAAGGAGATTTTATACGGATAACAAGAAGGGGGTTAACAATTTATAACGAGGTATTAACATGAGTTTAAAATTTCAAGATAAAGTAGCCTTGGTAACGGGGGGAGGCTCAGGGATTGGTAGAGCCACCAGCCTTGCCTTCAGCAATGAAGGAGCAAATATCGTTGTCGCAGACATAAATGTGACAGGAGGTGAAGAAACCGTAGCAATGATCAGGGATTCCGGCGGAGAAGCAGTCTTTTTTGAAGCCGATGTCTCGCAGGAAAAAGATGCTGAGGCAATGGTTGGAAAGGCTGTTTCCTCCTATGGCCGTCTGGATTGCGCTTTTAACAATGCAGCCCACAACTCGGCAATTGTTCCAACGGCCGAACGCACGGTAGAGATGTTTATGCGTACCATAAGCGTAGATCTTATAGGAGTCTGGTTGGGCATGAAGTATCAAATCCTTCAATTTCTCAAACAAGGGGGAGGAGTAATTGTCAATACCGCATCGGCTGCAGCTTTGGGATTCCCTTCACCTGGAGCATCCGATTACGTGGCTGCCAAGTATGGGGTGGTTGGCCTTAACAGGACCGCTCAATTGGAATATGCCAAGGATGGAATCAGGATCAATGTGGTATGCCCTGGTGTTATCCCAACAGTTATGATGAAGGAGTATATGGCCAGTAAACCTGAAGTTGAAAAATGGCTCATGGATAGGACTCCCGCAAAGCGGTTTGGTACACCGGAAGATATCGCCGAAGCAGTAATCTGGCTTTGCTCCGATTCGGCATCCTTTGTTTATGGAAGCGTGCAGGCAGTTGATGGCGGAATGCTTTTATCCTGATGAAAGGAATAATTAAGATATTTTTTTTAAGAACTATTAACTACCAGAATTTTATTAACGTTACCAAATAATTAATTAATGTTTCAATTAGGCTTTAAAGAGGGAGAGCTATGGAAATAAAATCTTTTGAGGAAGAGGACATAACAAAGAAGAGTCAGAAAACTTGTGTGATTGTTGGTGCCGGCATGGGCGGCTTAGCTTGCGGTGCAGTTTTGGCCAAAAATGGCTTTAAAACTTTAGTATTTGAGAGAAACAATACTGTTGGCGGTGTTGCCC
This sequence comes from Pseudomonadota bacterium, assembly GCA_018817425.1. NCBI lineage: Bacteria > Pseudomonadati > Pseudomonadota > Pseudomonadota bacterium. Next base: position 24,556 of record JAHITX010000063.1, on the reverse strand, counting down.
GTGCAATAGAGTTTAATGACTACTGGCTGGATGAAGGCGGACATTATGTGATTCACGTGCCTGGCCAGACTCCGGATAGAGACAAAGTAGCGAAGCTTGCCGGGATAACTACCACATGTAATGTAATTAAAGGCCAATCCATGTTCCTGCTTTGGAAGGGTAAGGAGATGCCAATTACAAAACTATGGCCATTGTCTCCAGATTACGACAGAGCGACTCTAAAGAAAATCTATACTGAGTTGATTGATGAAGACATTAATGAAATAGAACGCTTTGTTGCCTTAATGATGGTCGATCTCGGAAAAGCCATTGCAACAGTTAATTTTGAGACATATAATGACTTGTTGGAGAACCTTCCCTATATCCCCATTGAGGAATTCATCAGGCAAAGAACAAGCAATGAAAAAGTCGTGTCATGGGTCATCAATCTTGCAACTATATGCATTTTAATCCCGGCAGAATCAGTTGCCACATGTTCAACATATCTGGTTCTTGTGCTTTTTGCCGGTCTTACCACAAATCAATTTTCGTATTGTTATCCAACTCATCCGCGGTATGGTGGTTTTGCTGCTATGTATGAGCCCTATGCAGATGTCATAAGAGAAAGCGGTGGTGAAATACACACGCGCGCTTTGGTAAAGAAGATTACAATTGAAGGTGGTAAGACCACAGGTGTCATTGTGGAGCGTGGTGGCAAAGATCAGTTCATTGCTGCCGATTCTGTTGTCTGCAATGTTTCGCCGCAAGTTGCTTATAGAATCGGACTGTTGGATATGGGAAGCTTCCCAAATCCATATCGTGACGATTTTACTCAGCGAGTCAAAACGATTGAAGATGGCGCAAAAAGATATGACGTGCAAATTGTCAATGTACACATTGGCTTAAAGCATAAGCTGGTAAATACCGAAGCCTGGATTGTAATCCTTGATGACCATGGACATGCGATCGGAGGTATACAAACATACTCGAATCTAAATCCTGCTTCAGCTCCAAAAGGTAAGCAATTACTTTACATAAATACGTTTCTCTACAAGGTACCGAGAGAGTTTAGTGTTGTTGAAAAATATGCAGCAGATACCGTGCTTCCTGTTTTGAGAAGCTGGATTAGTGATTTTGATGAGAATGTCGAGTGGATGATGGCAGGCTTTTCGCCTGTTGTTTACGCAGAATATAATCAGCAAATGTTTTCAAGTCATGCAAAGTTTGAAAATGTTACGCCTGTAGATAACTTCTATTTTGCAGGAATGTTTACCGGAAGGGTAACGGCAGACGGTGCATTGCGAACCGGAGCTGAAGTAGCCGAGCGCGTTCTTGGGCGTAAACTTTTTGTAAAATAAAACAACATTGCGGAGTTGCCTGTGAAAATCGATGCGGATAAGTGCACATGCTGTATGCTGTGTGTGAAACAATGCCCAGAGGGTGCAATTATTGGCTGTGAAGTTAAACAGCCGCCTGTTATCGATATATCCCGTTGCAGTGGATGCAATGCATGCCGTTCGGTCTGTGAGTTCCAGGCGATTACTGTGGTAGTTTACATAACGAAATGATTAAAGCATTTTTATCATCAGAGGTACCGCAACAAACGTTCCTATAGAAGCGCCTAAGTTCGTAAAGGCAACTACAAGAAGTATTCTGGTAACTTTATTTTTCCAGAAGCCTCGTATAGAAAGAATATCTTCAGGTAAGCTTTCTATATCTTTAACTTTAGGTTTGCTGAAATAGGCTTCCACCAGCCCTGAAACCCATCCAACAGCTATAAGCGGATGCAGAGTAGTTAATGGTGCAGCAAGCATGGAAGATAAAATCGTAAGAGGGTGAGCCATGGCGACAACTGCGCCTATCCCTGCAAGGACACCTGTTATAAGTATCCACCAGGTTATCATATCCGCACCGGCCTTTGCTCCGCCGTAATAAAAACCATAAACAAACAGTATTAAGATACCGGCTGTGAAAATCCATTGGAAAGCATTTGATATATTACTTTTGGGAGGAATTGTTTCAAGTGATTCTATATCAATATCATCGTCCCAATTAGCTTTTATACCTTTTACATGACCGGCTCCTACTACAGCTACAATTTTGTTTCCCGGAGCTGTTTTAATTTTTTCGGCAAGATACATATCTCTTTCATCTATCAATATCTTTTTTAAAGCAGGAAGAGATTGCCCTACTTCTGCAAGAAGAGTTTCAAGCACGTCTTCCTGTTTCATCTTTTCAATATCATTTTCCGTGATATCTCCAACATCTCCTAATGAAAGAATCAGTTGGAAAATAAGCTTTGCTTTTCCCCAAAATCCGATATTACGCCATACTCTTGTAAGAGTTACTCTTATATCCCTATCTGCTGTATGTATCTTGGCACCGATGGATTTTCCCGCTATGATGGCCTGAACCATTTCCATTCCCGGAATTATATCAAATTTTTTTGCAATTCTTTTCTGAAATGATGCGAGAATTAGATTTGAAAGAAGAAGAAAAGTCTTTTTTTCCTTTATAACTTTTACAATATTGGTATTTTGCCACATGTCCTTTTTTTCTATAGCCTGATACCTTGATTCACATAGTTCTACACATACGGTATCGGGCTTTTCTTCGTTAATTACCGAATTGACAAGTTCAGCGCTATCTTTTGACACATGAGCGGTTCCTACAAGAATGATTTCCTTATCTCCGGCAAACAGGCGATGCACCATATTGTGGTTGTTGGATTCCATTATTATATTTATTTACTCCTTTTAAGTTCGGCTATAGTAGAGCCCCAGCCCCCTCTTTCAGGCGGCGAATCGCTAAATGATACAACATAAGGACTTTTCTTTAAAATTTGCGCAACATTATTTTTAAGTATTCCTTTGCCCTTACCGTGTATTATACGCACAGTATAGATGCCGTTTGCAATACATTCTTCGAAATATTCGGAAAGAAGATCGGAAACATCCTGGGGCCTGAATGTATGTAAATCGATTGAATCTTCAATAGGTATTTTAACCGGTTTCATTTTATATCAGTTTTAAGCAGCGAAGATGCACAAGGGTTATGGCTGCGATAATTAATTCCCGCTTTTTCGAAGCTGGTTGTTGCATAACAATATTGGCATTCATAGAGACAGGAATTATACATTCCAATATCTTTACTTGAAACACATCCGCATTCTTTTCTTTGAGAAGGATCTTTTTTCAGATCAAGATCTATTCCAAAAACTTTTTTAATATAATCATCATCTATACATTTACCAGGAAAAATGCCGAATTTTTTAAGATCTTTTTTTAAGGCACAGCTTTGTATTTGCATATTATTTTCAGCAGCAATTTGAGCTAAAAAACCGGAAAGATCAAATATATTATCATCGCATTCATTGAAAATAAAACCGTTATCAGACAGCTTGTTAAGCCTGCCCTTTATCTTTCGGTAAATATCTAAATAACTTATTATGCAGCGTTGCGTATAACCGCGCAAAGATTTTGCTATATTTTCATAGTTGTTTTTGTGAAAATTAATATCTGTAATATTGCTTAAAACAATTGGGTCATAGCGCCAAATAATCTTTTGGGGGCCGATAAGATCGGACAGCTTTTTGAATATATTAAGCGAGTGTTTCACTGAAGGAGATTTAGGGTCAAGAAGTTTCGGGTTATTCATAAGAGTATATAAAAAATAAAAACGATAGCCTCTTTGATTAAGTTCTTTTAGATAAGGAATAATTGGGCCTGGATTGCGTGTCCAGAACACAATAAGATCAACGTTTTCAGGAGATAGAGAAATATTTGAAATTTGAGCCGGATTGAAGGGGTTTGCAACTGTGCAAAATTCAGCACGAATGCGATTCATAAACCATCTGCTGTAAAAAGCCGGGATATCAGTTCTTCTGCTTGCGCTTATTATCATATGGTTGCTTTAGCACTAACAAAAACCCATGTTTCTTTGTTAAGGCCGGAATTTTTTGATTTGTAAATTTTTGAATATCTTATAATGTTTGTCGTTTCCTGTTAGAATTGGAAGCCCATAAACAATTGCTGTAGCACCTATCAAAGCATCCGCAAGTTGAATAGAATGGCTTAAATAATGTTGTTCTACAAAAAACATTGCTTTGGCGGATATCTCTTCTGAAAGATAAAGAATTTTCGAGTTCCAAATATGCAGGGCCTTACGAAGATGGTTAAGCTCAATCTTGTTTCTCATACCCTGGACTAATTCCATGTATGTGATTACTGAAATAAAGAAATCCTTTGAGCCTTCAATAGCTTTAAATGCTTTTTCATTTCCTTTCATATACCAAATGAGGATATCCGTATCGAGAAGCATTTAATATCTTCCTTTTCTTAACTTCCTGACATATTCATCTACGTCTTTAATTACATCATTATCTTTCCAAATTCCAAACAACTCATTTTTAGTGATTTCCTTCTTTTTCTCTGTATAGGGAATAAGTTTGGCGCGAGGTTTGCCGCGAAAGGTAATTATAACTTCTTCACCCTTCTTGACGGTATCAAGCAGTCCTTTTGAATGAAACCTGAGATCTTTTGCAGTTGCTTTCATAACACCATCTCCTTCTATCAAAGTTTACACTATGAAATATAAACTATGAGAAGATATATGTCAATATAGAATGATATATGAATATTATTCAAAATATACCAAGAATATAAAATACGGGATTGATCTGTAAAGTAAATTATGACAAAAAGAAATTATGAATATCAATTGATTCTTATCGATTCCAAAAAGGATGGTTTACATGAAATTTTATGCTGCTAAAAATTTTGCAATAATTTTTTTTCTGTTGATAAGCACTTGCATTATATCCGGTAAATCAGTTTATGCCGCACAGTCCTTTATTACGGAAGCAGAGGGCTATGCCTGTATGGGAGATGACAAGTCAAGAAAAGAAACGGAACAAAGTGCTGTTGCCGATTCCAAACGTAACGCAGCAGAAACAGTAATGACACATATTAGCAGTGAAACAAGCATTAAGAATTTTGAACTCGAAAAGGACGTTATTTCTGCTTACAGCAATGCCAAAGTAAAAATAATTCAACAGATAAATGGTGTCTGGTACAACAACGCTTCTGCCGGTGATTGTTTCAAGGTTAGTGTTAAGGCTGAAGTTATTCCTGATGTAAAAATTCTTAAAGCCACAGAAAAAGAAGATAGCCTTGAAAATCCCGATATGCCGCTTAAAGTTGCTGTTTGGACAAATAAGAAAAAGTACAGCTTAGGTGACAAAATTATAATTTATATCAAGGGAAATAAACCGTTTTATGCTTCTGTATTATACAAGGACGTAAATGGGGCCATGCTCCAGCTTTTACCGAATCCTTACAGAAGAGAACACTATTTCAACGGTGGTGCAGTCTATACCCTGCCTTCCGGAGAAGACAGGTACGATCTTGAGGTAACCCCTCCTTTTGGCGAGGAAAATATAATAGTATATGCAAGTACATCACCTCTTGGTGGACTTGATTTGGCGGCTACGGGTGGTGTCTACCAGGTAAAAACAAAAGATACCGGAATAAAAACCAGAGGTGTGAAAATTAAAGCAAAAACAAATGAGTCAAGGGCCGAAACCGCCGAATTTTTTGAAACAGGTACACCAGTTAAAACCGGCAAATAATAACGATCAAAGTGTTGCATATTAAGCCCTATGACGAAACAGGGCTGGACTCGATTATCCGCATTTTTTTCCACTTGCCGTGGCGATAGCGCAGCATAAAAGCCATTCCAAGGAGGCAGGCATAGAATGCGGCAATTGTCCACGCAGTATAAATCCCCGCACCTAAGAATTCTATTGCAATGTAAACCGGAATAATCATTCCCCCCAAAGAAAGAGCTGCAATGGTCCACATGATAAATCGTGTGTCGCCTGCCCCCTTTATTGCTCCGGAATAAATAAGGTTCAGAGCATCGAAAAAGCAGAAGACCGCTACAAAACGTAATAGAACTATACCCAGATCCATTATTGCTGCAAATTGTTCAGGGCTGTAATTCCTTGCCTTAAAAAGATAGAGTAAGGGCTCAGGCAGAAATACGAAAAAGAATGAAATGATTGCCATGTAAACAAGAGTGACATGCAAAGAGCTTGTGGTTGCATATACTCCATCTTCCGGATAGCCGCGACCGATTGCTTGGCCCACCAGTGTGGCATTACCGATGTGAAATCCTACCATCGGCAAAAAAGCAAGCGATTCTAAAGAAAGCACGATGTTGGATGCAGCCATCTCCAGATCCCCAAGCCGCCCCAGCATCTGAATGAAGAAAGTGAACCCGAATATTTCAAGAAAAAACTGTATGCCGCTTGGCAGACCATACCGCATAAGGCGGCTAAAAAGCTCTTTATCAAAACCTCTGTTATTCCATGTGCCGAATCGAGACCGATTATATGAGCTGAAGAAAAAAAACCCAAGGATCAGTACAATAACGGCTGAAGACGCAACTGTGGCTATGGCAGCTCCTGTAATACCCATTTCCGGAAAAGGGCCGATACCGTTTATCAGGCAGTAATCCAAAGGTATGTTTACCATTGCACCTGCCATGTGGATAAACATAACCACACGCGTCAGACCTCTGCCCGTATAAAAACATGCCATGGCAGAGCCCAGTAGAGGAAATACAGCACCCAGTATAAGAATATTAAAATATTTTATTTCAAGAGCACGGACATGCGGAGAATGACCAATCATATCGAAAAGGTGACCGGATATAAAAACAAATGAAGCCACTAGTAAAGCGGCAAAAATTGAGAAATAGATACCCTGCCAGACCGATGCTCCTACACGATCAAGGGCGTTTGCTCCGGTATACTGAGCCACGAAGGCGTTGGTGTAATGGACAGCGCCCAGAAAAATTGAAAAGCAGGTAAAAGATGCTAAGCCGGCAGGCAAAGCAGCCGAAATACTGTCTACCGAATAATTGGACAGAAATATCCTGTCCGTAAACTGCATAAGCGTAATAGAACCCATGGAGGCCACCAGAGGAAGACTGATGGCCATAACACTTCGATAGCCATTGGGCTTAGACCAGCGCTCGATCATGTTCTGGAGATCTCCGGGAAATTGTTAATCAAATAAAACTTTACATCATCAAAAATAGTGCTGGAAAATAATATCATTTTTTATCTTAATGTTGTTACGGATTGTTTAAATAACTTTCAAATTCTGAAACAGCTATTTCAATGGGTATAGCAAAACCAAGACCTTCAAAGTTGCGAGTAAGCATTTTTAAAGTATTTACGCCGATTACTTTTCCATCATCAGTTATAAGCGGGCCACCGCTGTTGCCAGGATAAATTTGGGCGTTGGTTTTAATATAACCATTTTCATAGCCTGAAATAATGCCTGAGCTTACGGAATCTCTTAAACCAATTGGACTCCCAATCGCATATACATCTTGTCCTTGACTTGTTTGGCGAGACATGGCCGGTTTGATAAAGGGTGTTATAATATCATCTATCTTAAGCAGTGCCAAATCAGCATCTTTGCTTTCTGCAACTAAGTAAACATCGAATTCACGGCCATCCTTGATTATAATAGTAAAATTGCTTGAAAGAGCACCAACTGCAACATTATATGAGTAATCATCTTTTGCGTTTGAATAGGAATCGAGATTTGAAAGAAATTCCTGTTTTTGAGAACTGAAATTTTCTTTCCGCCTAAGATAGTTATCGTAAGCCATTTTATATTTTTCAGTTTCGGCTTCTTTCAGCGGTATATAAGTCAGCTTGTCAATCTTTTCTTTGTAGTCTTTCAGTTGCTTTTCGCGCTTTTCAAGCAATTTTTCCTCGGCGGCAAACAGCTTTTTGTACTTTTTTGCGTCTGAATCTATTTTATTAATATGCTTCTTAGCTTTAGCCAGTTGGTTTTTATCACCACGCAGAACATGTTTATTCGTTATAATATAGCCGTTTGAAGTTATAAAAAAACCCGATCCGGTTCCCATAGATGTTTTGACGGTAACGGTAGCTATAGATGCCTTTTCTACAGCTCCGGTCGGATTATAGCGGTCAAATAGTTCTGCCTCCAAATCTTTTGCTCCCGAGTTGACTGAGAAGGAGTCAGACTGAAAGGATATATCATCAACGTCATCTTCTTCTGATATTTCTTCATAGTCGTCTGCTTCTGATATTTCTTCATAATCATCTTCTTCGGTTAAGTCTTCAGAGTAATAATTATCATCATCACCTTGTGAACAATAGATTTTTGTAAATGTGGTATCTGCAACAAAAAATACAATAATTATGCAAAAGATTATTCGGATAGTTTTCACATAGCACCTCTTATCATTTTATCATTGTATAATACGAAAAACTTATCTGCCTGAATAAATACCCAGCCAGTTCTTCCGATTATAAAGTCAGGTTTCGGTATTTATAGCTGAAACCTGATCATTAAGTGTCCATAGATCATAAAGATAACCTATTCCGAGTAAGCCGCCCGTAAGCAGGTAAATTATTCCGCTTATCCACTTTCCCATATAGAAACGGTGTATACCGAATAATCCAAGAAAGGTTAATAGAATCCAGGCGATAGTATAATCGAGCTTTCCGGCTGGAAATCTTAGATCGGCTTCTCGGTCCATAGACGGGATAAGAAAAAGATCAATAATCCAGCCGATAAAGCAAAGCCCTAAGGTGAAAAACCATATTGTCCCCGTAACGGGTTTTCCATAGTAAAACCGGTGGCCGCCCATGAATCCGAAGATCCAGAGGATGTAGCCGATAGACTTGAGATGTGTGTCGTTTGAATTGTTCATGAGCTTTTCTCCTATCATATGTTATGGCAATTCCGGTGATAGATCCATATATACTAAACCGGCGAATTTATCCGGCGGCAGAAATCCTTTTCCCCATTTTTCATCATATGCCTGAGTAGGTTTTGCGGCAACAACTTCTTCCGTTGTTTTGCCTTCCTGCATAAGCTTGCTCACGTTATCTCTGATTGTGGTCAACATTGAAACGTACTGCTCAAGTTTTGCTTTATTTGACAACGGGCCATGACCCGGAACAACTTTGGTATTTTCATCAATCATCGGAAGAATTTGATTAATGACCTTAATCATACCGTTGATTGTTCCGCCGGAATAGATTCCGATATAAGGATAAATCCCTTCAAAATAAAGATCGCCCGTGCAAAGTACATTAGCATTTTTAAAATATATTACAGAGTCGCCATCAGTATGTCCGGCTTCCAGATGAAATACTTTTACTACTTCGCTGTCCATATGAAATGTTATTTCTTTCTCATACGTAAGAAGCGGCAGTGCTATCTGTGATGCAGGCGGAACCTTCTTGTTAAATATTTTCATCTCGTGCTCTATGCCCATTTGCTTTCGAACATTTTCATGGGCAAGAATAGTTGCTCCGGTTTCAGCGACTTTTTGGTTTCCCCCAACATGATCATAATGCCAATGGGTAATAATTGCAAAACGGACAGGTTTACTGCTTAATTCCGCGATTTTGGAAAGAAGCTTATCAACAGAGTCTGCAACTTTAGTATCGATCATCAAAACACCGTCATTACCCGCTAAAACAGTACTATTGCCCATGCCGCCGGAATCGGTAAACATATAAATATTATCAGCAATTTTCTGGGCACTTACCTGAACTTCAGCTTGCTCTTTAGCATACAAAAAAGAAGTAAATACCAAAAAGGTAACAAGGGTTGAGATTATTGTGAAAATATTTTTGTGTTTCATTAACATTTTATATCCTCCTTAATCATGATAACTTATAGGGTGTAAGCTATTATATAACCATATTAAACTGTGAAACGAATCATTATTCGTTTTCTGCAATATCCGTTTTTCGTTGTATTTGTTTTTGTTTCTTTGCTGGTGGCAGAAAGTTTTCAGAAGTAACGACACTTTTGCCTGTTTTTGATTCCAATTCCAATCGGGCTTTCTTTGCTATTTTACCACCCTTTTTTCCCGCTTCTGCATTTTCTGCCATTCCGGTTGCATCAATGCTTTCAGCGATCTGCCTTGTCGAAAGTTCCGCCAGTGCAGTAAAAATCAGCTCCGCTTCACTCATATGATCACGCAGATTCTGAGTTTTAACCCCTTTGATATCTTTATGCTTCTTAACTGAAACACCACTCCATTCCTTATGGATGATATCTGTGAGAATGGCATATTCATTTTCTTTGGTTATTTCGTGGTCTTTCCAGTAATCAGTGAGTTTATTGCGGGTTTCCTGTCCCATCATTCTCTGCTGGATCCATTTTTCACTTCTACCATGTTGCTGCCAGTATTCACGGGCGCGATCGAGGGAGCGCTCGGGGTCACTCATGTCCTGCAAACGCTCATAACCCACCTTTGCCAACCATTGCTTGAAAGGTTCAGCTTTTGGCGATGGTATGGATTGAACGAGTCGCAAAATATGTTGAACCGATCCACCAAGAGTCTTTCTCTTTTTTCCTGTTTCTGTTTCCATTTCTACCTGGGGACAATTTGTCCCCAGGTAGAAACCAAGCTCTGCATCCCTTTTTCTGAGTTTCTTCAGATAATCGGTCGGATTTATTGAATCGGTAAGCACTGCTACAACATCAACCACAGAAAAATACCAGGTTTCAGTAGTTTCGTCATAATATCTTCGGATTTTTTTATTTTCAAAAACTGCTAAGGATTTTTCCTGCATACTTATTCTCCGGTTTTGTTGCCAACCAGCTCAGGGCTTATTGGTGATTAATTCTCTTCAAGCTTTTCATCAATAGTCTGATCCTTTGAATAAAAAAAAGAAGTAAATAATAATATTGCAATAAGATTTAAGATGATTGAGAAAATTTATTTTGCTTCTTCAATACGTATTATAAGCATAATGTTCTACCGGTTATCTTCAAATTAATAATACTTACATGGATAAAATTATATTCGGTCATGGACAGCAGTTATACTGTCTATTCCGTAAATTTCATGATAAAGCATGAGATCGATTAGATCGAGAATTCTTTTTCTTGCATCAGGGTTAAATTCGGATGATACATATTCGCGTTTTAGAAGATCCGGAAGTCTATATGCATCAATTCTAAGCTTATGCTTTTCACCTTTTTCCGTTATATCTGTGATGATTTGTTGTGTTGCTTCCAGGACAAGACATAGAACATCACAAGTAGCATCTTCAAGCATATGCAATATAGGAAGGCTATTATCAGCAAACGCTGGAGATTTCAAAAATACGGTAGCAAGATCTTTATATAACTCAACGTCTTTCGCTTGAGCATTTCCAAAAACACGTGCAGCTATTTTTCGGACATCAGAATCGTCATCAAAGAAGAAATTTATTAAAATAGTATCAACACGATGCCTATTGTCAGCCCACGCTATTGTATCACATGCAACTTGAGCTAAGAGGCGTTTATGGTTTATACTTTTAGTAGCAAGTTCATCAGCTATAAAAATATATTCATTATTTTTGAAACTTTCACAAAATATAAGCCATGCACCTATCAATTTTTGGGTTTCATTTTTGCTTTTTAATAGTTCTGCTACAAGTTTTTCAGCAAGCTTAGGCAACCAATAAAAAATATATGGAAATAAGTGAATAGCTTCATAGGTTATAAGCGGCGAAAGCCGTAATGAATCATATTTGTATGGTGAACCATCAGGAAGAATTAACAATCTGCTAATTGAATCGGAAAAACGATCCTTGTTCATATTAAATAAAGGTATTAGAGGTTTCATCATACAGCAACGAACGCTTATTAAATTTTCTTTATTAAGTGCTATTTCAATTGCATCCCAAATATAATTTTCTGCTTCTTTAACTTGCCATAAAATAGATCCCAATGCTTTCCAGGCGGAGCCGCGAGTATTATTGGTACGAATGCAAAAACCTCGGCCCTGTTTAATTAGTGTTTCAATAGATACTGTTTGGTTTTCAGTCTTTTCAGTATCTGAACTTTCGTTTTCAACCGCTTCTCCATTTAAAGCATACCATATAAGTATTTCTGTTACTCTTAAATCGGTGGCAATATGAGGGTGCTTTTCTATCAACCTGGCTATATTTTTGCCAAAAGGCCTATCTGGGTGCTGATGAGCGCTTTTTATAACCTGAGTTATTAATTCCTCAGAGGGAAGCTTTTCAGTATCTGCCAATCCCCATAAAACATGATTAATATATGCATGATGAGCGGAGTCAGGAATTTTCAGGCAAAGATTACAAAATCTTTTAGGATCTTTTTTAGTTGCCTCTTGTAGTTCATTAGCAAGTTGTCGTGCTCCTCCATCTATAAAATCGTGACCATAGCGTTTAAAATCATCATTATCATAGCAACTTATAGCAGATAACCAATGGCTATCTTTCATTTTGGCACAATGATCATGCTTGATAGGTGAACCAACTAAATGCATTTCAATATTACTTGGCCCTTTAATTTTTGCTTTTGGAAATTTTTTACGAAGTTTGTGAATTTGTGATAAAGCAACCGAACTGAGAAAATTCTCACCGATAGTTTCTAAAATGCATAATTGCTCATATCCTGAACGATTAAGGTAGTATATGACACTCTCTTTTGCGCCATGTTTTTCCCCCTGCTCGTTCTTATTAATTGTTCTTATAAATTGAGTAGCATTGTCGATTTCAGGGGTGTAATTAAGAATTGCCTGTTCAACCTCATTTTTTTCTTCAGAAGTCAAGTGAGGCATTGCCTCGCGGCAAGCATAAGCAAACAGCAACCATTCCGCTCCATTCCAGCCGGAATCAAATAGTATTTTGTTGGGGGAAAGCGCAGGCAAACGATTCGCAAAAAATTTCGGGTTATTTCTAATTGATTCTAAATGTAGATGCATGAAGCATTGATGCTTATAGGGGTCAAGTGTTTCAAGATATTTGATAGCAGCTTCCGGAGCATCTTGAACGATTTTATTAAGTGCTGAACGGTATATATCTAAAAATTCATCAAATCCAAAATGATGTCCAGAATATGTCCTATAATTAAAATCGTAGCGATTTTTTCCGTTTTGAACTTCCGCAACCGCCATATTAATTAAGTGGGCAAAAGCATTAGTAGTTCCTTGTAAAAATTTTTGGGGCATTTTTTTTGCAATCTGGGCAAGTGAATGAATATCAATTGCCTTTAATTCATTACGATCGAACGGATTCCTTCCGGGATTAATTGCGAACCAAGCTTCGAAGATTAAATTAAGAAGACGCCCACAATTTTCAGGTGATTTTTCTCCCCATGTGTGCAGAAGCATAGTAACGCGACCATCCTTATGATTTTTAAATAAATATTTTGGATTTAATTGAATTATATCTTCACATAATAGGAAAAGATCATTATCAGGTTTGGTTCTCCTTACTAAACTAAACCAGTCAAGCAGATATTCTGAACGTTTAGTGTCATTATTCCACCAAAAACGTAATAATTTAGCAACTTCTGTAGGTTTTTCTCCTGCAATATTCCGAAGCCACCAAAGCACCTCTTCGGAACGCACTTCATCTTTTCCTTCGATTTGTTGCCTAATCCAATTTTTTTCATTTAAAAAATCAAACCATATATAAGTTGATAAAACTGCTTTATGGAAAAATTGATCAAACTTTCCGCTTGGGTTATTAAATTTAGTTATTATGTCAAATTCCTGCTCAGTCGGGTTATCAATAGAATTCAACCATTGGCAGATAGCAGCTTTTATGTGGAAGCGTATATCGCTACTTTCAAGAACCATAGAAAGTTCCTTTATATAGCGATTAAAGTCATTTTGCCTCAAAGCTTCGAGAATTTGTCTAACCTGTGTTCGCCGGAAAAGATGTTGTTCTGTTTCTGTGAGCAGATCAAGTAGGTTTTGGTTGTTGTTTGCAAAAGCCCTTGCATAAACATGGTCGAAAAAGCTTTCATGGAAAAAATTGACTTGACCACGGGATGATATAATCATTCCTTCGGAAGATAGAATATCAGCAGCATTCTGATAATCATCAATAACGGATACAGGAGCATTTAGCCTTTGCCTTTTGCTCATCCAATCACATAAAGCTTTTAAAGGACGGATCAAAGGCCAAGATGTTTTTCGCTCCTTTGTTAAGATACGTTGTTTTTTCTCTATCAATTTTTCATATAAATTTGAACGAGAATGAAATGAAAGTTTGGGGTCATCTATTTCCATAAAAATGGCAAGATTAATCGGAAATAGAAGTAATTGACTCTGTGATTTTGTTAGCGAAGCGACATCAATGCCTTTCTTCTTTAAAAGTGGTTCAACTTCTGCACTCCATTCGAATAAAGGGATATCTATTGTTTTTGCCTGATTAGATTCTTTTAATTTTTTTAGCCGCGGATCGCTATCCAGATCGAATGTACGGCAAGCAACCACAACCGTGACACCGCCAAAATTATGAGCATCAGTTATTAGTCGAAATAATACTTCTTTTACCTGCCCATCTCTTCCGGAAACCTCGCTGATGGCATCCACTTGATCAATAAACAGAATTGATTGAACGGTTGGAAAGGTTCCCTTTAAAGTGCTGACAGAACTTTCTTCTCTACCTGTAAGATTTTTGCCGAGTTCTTCTTTGGTACTACATGATAAATAATGATCAATCCGAAAAGCCAAATGAGGGATATTTTTATTACGAAGCAGATCTATTGCACCTCGTACAATTCCGGATTTCCCAGAACCTGCAACACCTGTAAGCATTATTAATTCCGGACAATCGGGTGTAAGTATTTCATCAATTAACTTATTTGTTTGATTTCTTTTAATTGTTTCTCCACCTGTTCCAAAAGGTGTATATGTTTGGAGATAAGCATCTGTTTCTTCGATTAAGCGCTGTCTAATCGTCAGGTCAAATGACCATTCTTTGAATTTCAGTTTTTCACTTAGCTTGATAGCGGAACGTGCAGCTTCACAGGTAAGAGTTTTATTAAAGTGATTTTCTAAAATATCACGTAAATTTGGGAAAGCAGTTTTACTGCCATTATGGAAATATAGATCACCATAGGATTCAATTAGTGATTCTAATTCTCTTTCAGGAATTATTTCAACATGGCTTCGCTTAAGCCAGTCGAAAATAATTTTATCAGATTGTTGCC
The DNA here is from genome assembly GCA_018817425.1 of Pseudomonadota bacterium. NCBI lineage: Bacteria > Pseudomonadati > Pseudomonadota > Pseudomonadota bacterium. Next base: position 9,542 of record JAHITX010000063.1, on the reverse strand, counting down.
ATTCTTTTTTTAATATCTGCAGAGAATCTTCTTGTTCCTTCGAAAGAATTTGCACATATTCATCATAAGAGTTTGATAATTGCGCTTTGCCTGTTAGTCTTCTAAAATCGTTAGCATTGTCTTGGGATATAAAATAACAATGATTAATTTCATCGGCCATTAATCTCTTTAAAAAAGCTTTTAACACACCTTCTTTTTTAAGAGCATTAATTGTCCAGTTTCCGGAAGGAGAATTTATCTTGGTTTGATGCCACTCAATAATATCTTCACGTGCAACAGCAAATTCGAACCCCCGATATTCAGTTTCAACACTTTCAAATTTCAACCAATGTGCCTTGTTTGAAATGACATCCAAAAAAGAACGAACAAGCCACTTTGCTTCATATCGATTACCTAATTTATCTGCTATTCCGCCTGGTATCATTTTTAACACACCAAATTATTTATTTTCTAAAACTTAAGAACAATTTAGGGTTTTAAATCTGAATAGATCAAAAAATTATCACATTTCTTTTAATCAATCAGCAATCAATTAAATTAATTTGAAAATTTACATAACCTAATGACATGTTTTTTGCAATAATATTTGGATTACCTGCGAAAGAGGTGGGGATTTTATGAGGATTTAAGTGATCCATATTACAAGGATTGTAGAAATTCAAGCATTCCTTCTACTCGGCTGGTTCTAATCGATAGGCGTATTTAACCTGATGGCAAATTTACTTGATTCTATCTTTGTAATGTTCCGGATCTCTGTGTAGATGCGCTACAGCAGTGATGATAATTTCTTCTGGATCTACAATATAGAGAAGAGCATAAGGAAAACCCTTTAGAATGCAGCGTCTTGTTCGTTCACCTGTTTTCGTCCACGCTTCCGGCATAAACTCTATTCGTTCGATAGCTGCTGCAATTTCCTGAAAAAAGCGAAAGCCTAACCCGGGCAATTGGTGGTTATAGTATCGCACTGCTTCATCTAATTCATTATTTGCAGGAGATAAAAAACGGACTTTCAAACTTCATACCTCTTTTTAATTTCATCCCAATCAATAGCCTCAAGCTCTCCTCGCTTATGAGCTTCATATCGGGCTTCGGATTCGGCAATCCAACTTTTTTCGATATCCGGATCAGGTTTATCGAGGCTGTATAAAATAGCCTCAACCAAACGAATTCGTTCTATCGGTCGAAGTTCTATCGCCTTTTTTGCTAATTGATCTATTGATTCCATAGTATTGCTCCATATTTTTACTGGTAATTCTAAAGTATTGGAGATGTTAACATTAAAGGAGAATAGCCAGAAAGGTAAAAACTAATATAATTCTCCTGAACAATCATCAATCATTTTAATTTATTTGAATTTTTTATACCCTAATGACAAAGTTTTTGCAATAATATTTGGATTGCCTTCGATAGAGGTGGTGATCTTATAAGGGTTCAAGGATTCGAGGGTTCCAGGGTTCAAGCGAAGTGCATAAAAATTAAATAAATCTAGTAAATACGATTAAACTTGGCAAAGTTTTTTCTTGACATAAGTATCAATTGATACCATTATGTGAACAAAGGTATCAATTGATACTTAGCGTTCTTAATCCTTTATTCGAAGGAGATACGTTCAATTAAATGCAAAGACCGTCCAAAAGGGAGATCCATCTTAAAATAAAGCGGGCAAAAGCCATTGTTGAGCAGGTGGACATATTAATAATAGAACCAGATGTGATTGCCGAGGATGCCATTGAATTGGGTTATAGAATTGAAAGCCTGGAATCAATTTTAATGCAGATTTTAGACGAACTTGAGATTCAACATTATGCCGGAGATCATCCTCCACAGAGGTCTTATGAAAGAGAAATTATAAATTCTGAGCTTTTCGCGTTTAAATGGAAGAGTAAAAGATTAGGTTGTAAGGTCTATCTTAAATTTTGCATAAAGAACGATAAGTTTTATTTGGTTTCATTGCATAAAGATAGAGTATAGGAAGAGTAAAACAACGAAGGGAGGAGGGCAAAATGATGAAAAGTACTGTTAATTGCCCAAACGATCATGGGAAGATGTCACTAAAAAAAGTTGAAAAACAGAAAACATTTAGGGGCATAAAGATTAAATATCAAGCAGAAACTTATATATGTGATGAATGCGGAATCAGTGTTGGGACAATAGAACAGGCTGCTGCAATACAAAATACAATAGCTGATGCTTATAGAGAGACAAAAGGTTTATTAACCGGCAATGAAATAAAAAGAAAAAGAAAAGAGTTAGGGTGGACTCAAAAGGAACTGTCAAGAAAAGCCGGAGTTGGTGTTGTAAGCATTAAAAGATGGGAAAATGGTATTATACAAACCAAATCAATGGATAAGGCACTCAAGAGCGCTTTCGATGGAAGACAAGTTGGAAACCCCTATACCGGTAACAGGGCTGCGATATCGATCCCAAGAATTAAACTGGTAATGATAGCGCTTGAAGAAGAAGTAGGCTGTAAATTCCTTGTTGATGGGGATAAGCTGTTATTTGATGTAAAGTATTTGTGGTATGTTGATATGCTTGCATTTAAAGAGATTGGCCAGAGTGTTACCGGTGCAACCTATGCAGCATTGCCATTTGGGCCACAACTTAATAATTACAACGAACTGATAAGTTTAATCCGAGCCGCTGATGAAACAAAAGCTGAAACTTTGACAGAGGAAGAAAAAAGAATAATTATTAAGGTTGCTGCTGCCTTCCCACGCAAAAAGATGGCTTATGATGCTGCCCACCGAGAGCAAGTTTGGAAAAAAAGAAACACTGGGGCTTTGATTCCCTATACGGATGCATCAGAGCTGACAGAGATATAAACATAGTTGGATTGTCTGTGAAAGAGATGGTGGTTTTAAAGGGTTCAAGGATTCGGGGATTCCAGGGTTCAAGTGGAATTTTGAGTACATAATAAATTTTTCTTTTTGATACTGTAAAAAGTATATTTTATAAACGCTCTAATGTTCTACCCTGGTTGGGAGCAGTCTGCTTAGAATCCAATAACTCTTTTTTTTGACGGCAGCTTCGGGCCCATCAGTTGCTTGATCACTTCTGTCGCAACAATAATTTTGTTACTGAGAAAGCGACCCCATGGAAAAAGGCCTTGCCAAGGTAAACGGAAAGATAATAAACCGTGGGCTTAAGTATTCCGGTGTCAAAGGTTATACTCTGGATATAGATGCAACCGGAATTGAGGCACAAAAGCAAGCATTTCGTTTGATAGTAATCCGCCAACCCATTCAGAAAAAGTTATTTGATGAAAAAGAAAAATACACAGTAATAGCGACAAACCTCACAGAAGATATTGAGCAGGTAGTGCGGTGGTATAACCAACGTGGTCAGTGCAGTGAGAACATGATTAAAGAACTCAAGATCGGTTTTGGAATGAAAAGAATGCCATTTAAAATGGGCTGATTGCTTCTAATGCAAAGGTTTATAATAAGCGTTTTTTGTTTTCTTGGCTGATTTTTTATTAAATAATGCCAAAATTACACCTTGATAAAAATCAATAGCGGATTTTGGGACGCTAAAAAGTATTTCTTGCTTTCTTTTTCTGTTATAAATTTCTCGCACAAATATATGTAACACACTTATTACTCCGGAAATTGAACATCTTCATTAATTCTTCACGATGCCTGTGTTTATTATAGCAATAATCTACAGAATCGATATGGTATAATAATATGTTAAAGCAACTTCTAAGTAGCAGCATAAACCATTATTCCAATTGAATTGAGGAAAATTATGAATATAAAAGAGCAAGAGATTTTAAGTAAAGTTCCGGAAGTAACCCTGATCTTCTGGATTATAAAGATTCTCGCTACAACCATTGGTGAGACTGGCGGGGACGCCGTGTCCATGTCAATGCACCTCGGCTATCTCGTAAGTACCGGAATCTTTGCCGCGATATTTGCAATAGCGGTAACAGCTCAGGTTTACGCGAAGAAATTCCATCCTGTTCTTTACTGGACAACAATTATTGCAACAACAACAGTGGGAACGACATTGGCAGATTTCGCGGATCGTTCTCTTGGAATTGGCTATGCGGGTGGAACGACAATATTATTCACATTACTAATGGTATCATTATTTCTCTGGTATCGTACACTTGGTTCGATAGCCGTTGATACCGTAAGTTCGCCAAAAGCTGAAATGTTTTATTGGGTAACAATCATGTTTTCGCAAACCCTGGGCACTGCCCTTGGCGATTGGACAGCTGATACAGCGGGTATTGGGTATGTTGGTGGTGCAATTGTATTTGGTGCAATGTTGGCAGCAATCGCAGTTGCGTACTACCGAACAAACATATCCCGCACTACTCTGTTTTGGGCAGCATTCATCCTTACGCGGCCGCTCGGCGCTGTCATCGGCGATTTTCTTGACAAACCCATAAGCAAAGGCGGCTTGGAGTTAAGCCGCTACTCAGCGTCGGCCACCCTTCTTGTGTTAATCGTGTCGTGTATCTTTATCTTTTCGCATAAACCGGCAACACGAAAACATTGACAACCAAATATTTGTGGGTACAATTATATTAACTCAAAAGATCAATCTTTGTATAGTCCGTCCCATAAAAAGCGAATTCATTCTTTATATTATAATAAATGAAAATAAGCCCATTAAATCAACCCCGTACTTTATTTTCTGCATATCTCAAAAAGAGAAACAGCGGCATCGCTTTGTTATTTTTCCTTTTTTTCGGATTTGCATTCATAACCAGGATTGTGCTGATGATAAAGGCTGCTCAGGATATTTCATGGGACTTAAGCCTGTTGGCAGCTTTTGCATGGGGGTTCATATATGACATAGGCACGGCTTCCTGGTTAATTATACCCTTTATCCTGCTTCAGGCCATCCTGCCCGAACATTTCTTCGAACGCCTGTGGGGCCGTTTCGTGATGCAGGTAATCTTGTTTATTTTTCTTTATTCTTTGTTGTTCTGTCTGGTCGCCGAGTGGGTATTCTGGGATGAATTCGGGGTAAGATTTAACTTCATCGCTGTTGATTATCTTGTCTATACTAAAGAAGTAATTGACAATATTTTCGAGTCCTATCCAATGCCCTTGATACTGGGCGGTATAGCTTTATTATCATTGATATTACAGATATTCATCTGGCGCACGGGGGTTCCTGCCGCATGGGCTGCAAACTCGGCATCGCCTATCAAAAACCGTTATAAATTTGGCTCTGTTGCATGCGCTGTAGTCATTGTTGTGGGTTTAATCATCAATCAAAACTGGCTGCCTGATTTTACCAATAATTACAATAAAGAACTTGGGAAAAATGGCATATGGTCATTATTTGTTGCATTCAAAGAAAATGAACTCGATTTTGACCGGTTTTTCCCTACTATTCCTGTTGATAAGGCATTTCAATTCATGCGCAGTGAAATAGTGGAGGACGGGTCGGTATTATTGAAACCAAAAGAAAAAGACACACTAAGATTCTATTCAAAAAAAGGCCCTGAACTTAAGTTGAATGTAATTCAGATTACAGTGGAAAGCCTGAGTGCTAAATTCCTGGATAATTCAGGCGAATACGCAAATCTGACGCCAAATTTATCGGCCATTGAACAGAAAAGTCTTGTGTTTGATAATTTTTACGCCACGGGAACCCGCACGGTACGTGGAATGGAAGCTTTGGTCCTATCGCTGCCGCCAACACCGGGCCGCTCTCTGGTGAAACGCCCGCATAATGAAGGATTATTTAGCCTTGGTTCAATATTTCAATTGAAAGGGTATGATACAGCATTTCTTTATAGCGGATTCGGTTACTTCGATAATATGAACTATTTCTTCGGCAATAATGGTTATAAAGTCATCGACCGTAGTGCCGTAAGCTCAGATGATGTAACATTTGCAAATGTCTGGGGTGCCTGCGACGAAGATTTGTATCGCTGGACAACACGCGAAGCCGATGCAGTCTACGCAAAAGGGAAGCCCTTTTACTTTTTTTTGATGACTACATCAAATCACCGTCCTTTCACTTTCCCCGAAGGACGTATCGACTTGCCGTCCAAAACATCGAAACGCCGCGGTGGCATAAAATATACAGACTACGCCATCGGCAAATTCATCGAAGAAGCAAGATCAAAACCATGGTTTAACAATACGGTCTTTGTTATCGTGGCCGACCATTGCGCCGGAAGCGCGGGCAAAACGGAGCTGCCTGTTGAAAACTATCATATACCGCTCATTATCTATTCCCCCGGCGGACAGTTGCCGACCGGTCATATAAAGACCATTTCAAGTCAGATTGATTACGCACCTACCTTGCTAGGACTTCTGAATTGGAGCTATCCGAGCCGCTTTTTCGGCCATGATGTTCGTTCAATTCACCCTGACGATGGAGCTGCAATTATAGGCAATTACCAGAAGCTGGGACACATTGAAAAAGATAAACTCATCGTTTTAAAAACTGTGAGAAAGAATGTCGCATACCACTATGACTTTGCGACTCACTCAAGGATAAACATACCTCTTGATGCGGAAGCGGTTACTGAAACCATAAGTTATTATCAAGTTGCCAGCTATCTTTATAAATATGGGTTATACAATGCCATGAAAGCGGATGAGTTTGCCGATTATATGAAACAAGGTCGCACTATGGCAGAAAAAATGCAGTCGGCTAAATAAAACAGGAAGTAAACCGGATACTTCATCAGGTGATGTTTGGGGGTATTCTATCAAACAACTACATTCTTGAGCCACTTTCAAAACGTTTCAGTTTGGTCAAGGTCAAGGCGGGTGTAAATTTTAACCACAGGAATACATGGAGTATTTCGAGGATTAAAATTTTCACCCAACGCAGAGATCGGCCAAAATGGGACGTTTTGAAACTAGCTCACTTGCATTACTGTGGCATTGCCGAAAAACCTGCTGTCTAACGGATAAAACAATATGAAACTTAAAAATTATTTCACCATATCAGCCATATTGCTTTTGGCTTCTTTTTTTATGGCCTGCTCCCTGTCAAGGGATATAAGGTTAAGCAGTTATGCTCAAAAACAACAGATACATGAAATAATTAATACTCTTCAACCAAGAGTAGAAAATGGCGATTCGGTGTCTTCTTTTCAGCTTTTTTTGCTGGCATCCTCTTATAACGGAATTCGCAATTACAGCAAAGCACTTGCCATAACAGACTTGCTTCAAAAGCAGATTGATAATGGCGACAGTGCTTTTGTCGGCTCTGATCTCACAGTTTATCCCCAGATTTTGCGTGGCTCTGTTTATCTCGATCAGGGCGAATTTCAGAAGGCAATCAAAGAAGGCCATCTTGCTTATAAACTTTTGCATGAAGCTGGACGTGAAAAACAAAGTTTTTATACATCACAGATGATCTCCATTTACGATTTTCTTGGTGTTGCCTATGCTCTGTCCGGGAATAAAGCGGATGCTCAAAGAATTGTTAATTCACTGCAAAATGTAAGCATAACACTCATGAACGGTCCTGAAAAATACAGTGCTCTGGCGCGGATTTACATGGCTTTGAAAGAATATGACAATGCGCTAAAAGCCATAAGAAATCCTGATGCAAAAGTAACAGGTGCAATAACAGCTTTATACGATCAGACCTTTCAGGAGATACCCAATCTTTTTATTTTATCAAAAAGCCTTTACGAAACAGGAAACATAATAGAAGCAAAAAATGGATATGACCGGCTTTTAGGGCATCCGCAGATTGAGCAAATCGGGGGTATTTACTGGATTGTACTGCTGGATCGGGCAAAAATTGCTTTGGCCGAAGGCCGGAAAAGTACCGCAGAAGACATGCTGAAAAAAACAATCGAAGTTATTGAAAAGCAGCGCTCTTCGATTAATTCCGAAGCGGGACGCATCGGGTTTGTTGGCGATAAACAATCTGCTTACGCAGAATTGACGGCACTGCTTCTTGCTGACAACCGTTATGCAGAAGCATTTGCTTACGTGGAGCGTGCCAAATCCCGCGCCCTGGTGGACTTGCTTGCTTCGCAAAAGGACATAAAAGTTCGAGGCGGACAAGCTGAGCAGATCAAGATAACACTGGCCGAGCTTAGCAAAGCGGAAAATGACCTCACCGTTGTGGCGCAATCTGCTGAAGATAAAGAAAGCCAAAGTAAAACACGGGCGGTTGTCCTGAAACTGAAAAAAAACCTGCAGGAAAATGCGCCGGAACTATCCGCTCTGGTTTCCGTAACTACTCCTTCCACGACCGAAATCCAGGAAAAGATTAAAGACGATGAAACACTTCTGGAATATTATTGTTCAGGCAGTAAATGGTATGTTTTTATTTTAACAGACAAAACAATTGTGGCAAAGAAACTGCCGGTAGCGGATTTAGAAAATAACATTGATGCTCTGCGCAAAAACATTACAGCTCAAGACTTACCGGATTTCAAACAATATAGTCAGGCGCTATACCGCCAATTATTTTCTTTGGCAGCTCCTGTAATTAACACAAAAAAATTGATTATCGTTCCACATGGCTCTTTGCATTATTTGCCTTTTGCCGCCCTTTTCGATGGCAACGAATATCTGATTGACCGCTTCAGCATTCGGATGCTGCCCAGTGCCAGCGTTCTGAGCTTTCTTAAACAACGGGCAAAAGAAGAAGATAGAGGTGCTTTGATTTTCGGAAATCCTAAGCTGGACGACCCAAAATATGATTTAAAATTTGCACAGGACGAGGCTCTGGCCATTAGCAGAATAATTCCTGAATCCAATGTTCTTTTACGCAGCGATGCTTCTAAAACCAATCTGCAAAAATTTGGGAGCAAATATTTCATAATCCATCTTGCTGTCCATGGAATATTTGATATTGATAATCCGCTTAATTCAGCACTGCTGCTGGCCGCAGATAACATGAATGACGGACTATTGAGAGCAGGAGATCTTTATAATTTATCTTTGAACGCCGATTTGGTAACTCTCAGCGCCTGTGAAACGGCTCTGGGGAAAGTGGCTACAGGCGATGATGTTGTTGGCTTAACGCGTGGCTTTCTCTATGCCGGAGCGCGTTCGCTAATATCCAGCTTGTGGCAGGTTGATGACGAAACAACCCGAGATATAATGATCAACTTTTATACCAATTTATCGAAGATGAATAAAGATGAGGCTTTACGGCAGGCGCAGCTCAAAGTTAAAAAGCAATACCCGAATCCCTATTTCTGGGCAGCATTTTTACTTACCGGAAGTGCTATGTAAAAAAACAATGTGCATATTCTAACACTATTGTGGTTTGTGTAGCTTTTGCGGGGTTAGCAAAAAAGACAAGGCAGAACATTTTGAAATGTTCTGCCTTGTCTTTTTAATAATATGAATGGAAAGCTTAGTATCAATTAAATCGTCGCCTGAGCCCGACCAAACCAAACAGGCCTGATCCAAACAGAAGCAAGGTAGCCGGTACGGGAACAGGGTTACCCACCTCACTGTACTCAAAATCATCAAGAACAAAGTCTTTATAGTAATAAGATTCCCAGGCAAAGAAACTCACTTGGTCAACAAGTATATCTGAGTAACTTGATGTGAAATTAATAACATCAGGACTCCCATTATTAT
>JAHITX010000062.1 GCA_018817425.1 Pseudomonadota bacterium | reverse complement strand
CTTTCAGGCTCAATAATTTAAGTGGGTTATGTGGCATGCAAACTTGACCAATTACTGGCAAAGTTTATAACTGGCTGAATTTAATCAATTGTTTTTTTTAAATATAATTTGATTTATTCTTCTTCGCGAATGTCGGGCTAACATGCCTCTTGTTACCTATTTTATGCCGTGTTCTCAAAGATGAAGGCACAGACCTCCCTTTATTTGCTTTTTGAGGAGCAGGCGTATTATAGTCGAAATCCGCCAAGGTACGGCACTCAACTTTTGAACCAATAACACGATCAATGGCATTGACCATTTGCTTGTCATCGCTTGTAATCAAAGTAAATGCATCTCCGTTTTGTTCCGCCCGCCCTGTCCTGCCGATACGATGAATATACGCATCCGGGGTATCAGGAATATCATAATTGATAACGTGAGAGATCTTACATACATCAATGCCGCGCGCAGCAATATCTGTGGCTACCAGCACTTGAAATGTTCCTTTGCGGAAGCCGTCAAGAGCGGCCTGACGACGGCCCTGTGAAAGATTCCCCTGAAGCGATGTGGAACTAATACCGGCCTTGATAAGTTGTTCATCCAGGTGTTTGGCACGGTGCTTGGTACGCGTGAACACCAGCACGGATTTGGAGTTGATATTGCCCAGAAGTTTCAGCAAAAACGCTGTTTTCAAATGCTGCGCCACAGGATAATGGGCGTGACTGACGGTATCTGCAGGTGCGGTTTCACCTATCTTTATTGTTATCGGGTCATTAAGAATGTCTTTAGCCAGGCCGTGAATTTCATTGGGCATGGTGGCTGAAAACAAAAGCGTTTGCCGCTGTGCCGGGAGATGTTTCAATATTCGTCGGATGTCCGGAAGAAATCCCATATCAAACATATGATCAGCTTCATCAATGACAAGTACTTCTACCCGGTTGAGTTTGATCGTTCCACGGTTCACGTGGTCAAGAAGCCTGCCTGGGCAGGCAACAACAATTTCTGCACCCTGATTCAGTTTTTTGATTTGAGTATTTATATTCACTCCGCCATAGATGCTAACACTTCTGATACGGGTCTTATTACCCAGACAATTGATGGTATCATGAATCTGTTCAGCTAATTCCCTGGTAGGAGTAATAATCAGGGAACGAACACCACCACGTTTGCCTTGCATTAACCGGTTTAAAATCGGCAGCGCGAAAGCCGCCGTCTTGCCGGTACCGGTCTGGGCCAGGCCTATAATGTCGCGTCCTTTAGTAACATACGGGATCGCTTTGGTCTGGATAGGGGTTGGTGTGACATACCCGGCAGCGGCTATACCTGCTTCAAGGCCGGGGTTTAAATTAAATGCTTTAAATTCCATAAATTCCTTTTATATTGAACCGATCTCAAATATAGTAATTGATTACACCGCTTTAAGGACTCACAGGATATCAATATAAATAGAGACAAACTTAAGCAGGTGTTTAAAGTAGTAAAATGATAGGATCGATAAGGAGGCTTTGAGACCGGCTATGTATTAAAATTAAAAAGCCCCGAACTTTTTCCGGGGCTTAAGATATCGACTTTTTCATCTTTTCATCCAAGAACAGCAATTGTTGTATGTCACTTTATCCCGGCAAGTTCTCGATTGTCAACTAAAATCAAAATAAAATCAAAAATATAGCAATGATATAGAGACAAAGAAGCTTCAATTTTAAATATGTCAGGGAATGTCAAACCTAACAAGAAAACTGGCGTTTGCCCAACTATCAGGATATTTAGTCGCTTTCTATGTCTTCCGCAGCAAGCTCTGAAGAAAATAGTGAAAACATATTCTTCCCACTGCGTTTGGAATGATACATAGCAATATCCGCTTGCCTGAGCAACTCTTCACCATCTTCGCTGTTGATGGGGAATAAACTGATGCCAATACTGGCTCCAATCCTGGCATTGCCTTGTGGCAATGTTATTTGCTTAGACAGCATAAGAATAATATTGCCGGCAGCTACATGGACTCCGTTATCGGTTTTCAAATGATCGATAATTACAGCAAATTCATCACCGCCTAAGCGAGCCACAGTATCGGATTCTCTAACACATTGCCTTAACCGGTCGGCAACTTCACATAGCAAGGCATCACCAGCTTCATGACCAAAAGAATCATTAATTTTCTTGAAACCGTCCAGATCTATATACAAAAGACCGAATCGGGTTTTATATCTCCTGCTTTGTTTTATAACAGTATCAAGCCTGTCATAAAACAGACGCCGGTTAGGCAGGTCAGTCAGAACATCATATAGAGCCATGGTCTTCATTCGATCCTGAGATATCCGCCTCTTGGTAATAGCAAAGGCCAGAAACCAGGAACCGGAGGCAATGATAAGAAATATTCCAGCCCCAAACCCAAAAAATTTCATCATTAAATGTGCAGCAAACTTATCGAATGTTTCTTTTGGAGTAAAAGAGACAAGATGCCAGTAATAGTCCCTGAAATTAATCTTTGTCTGAGTATTTCCAAAGTACTCTTTGGTCCCACTGCTAAAGAAATGCCCTTTATTTATCGGATATATAACCCTATAAGTAAATAAACCTTCGGGAGTAAGAATCTGTCCACTCTTTTGACGCTTTATCTCCTTCCAGGGCTCAGGATACAGATAGGAAAAAGAACGCTTTTCGTCTTTAAACATGAATCCCCATTCCTGATTGGGATCAGGGCTGAGCAACCAGTAGCCGTCAGCATTGAGTAGCATTGTCCGGCCCAGTGAAACCTGTTCCGAATCTATCAATTTCTTGAGCAGATCAGATCCAAGATAATTTAGCAAAACTATACCACACTTCAAACCTTTCGAATCAAAAGCCGGCGTTCCTATCCTGATCATGGGCTTTAAAGGCTGTTCGATCTGTTGATGTTCCACATTAAGATCAAAAGGCGAGATAAATACTTCTCCCTGTTCAAGCTGATAGCAATCCTTGAAATAATAGCGTTTTTGCTTGGACTGCAATTTATCTGAAACAATTCGGATAGGATTTCCCTGATTAAAATTAACCCTGACCTTTTCCACCCCATTTTGATCAAGAAAACGAATTTGATCATATATTTTTTTCTCAGCACTAAGATTGAGATATTCATTGGCAATTTCGTCCAGGCGGGCAGTGTTGCCTTCTGCCAGATATTCTTGCAGCTCATTCTGACGGCTCAAAAAAAACAGATCACCAACAATTGAATCAAAAAGATTTTCGATGGCTTTACTCTGCAGGTTAACCGAAAATTCCTCTTGGGTTTTAAGCTGTGACAGGCGAGTTTTTATTTCCGACCGGTAAAAGACCATCATCAAGCCGCTTATTACTGCTCCGGTAAGCATGAAAATACTGAAAAAAAGGTAAAGACTGCGGCGAAAACCATTGGCTGATGAATTCTGCTGTTTCGTTTCAGGCATAACAATCCTTTAAATACAGCCAGAAGATTAACAGATAATTCCTGCGCACCTGTAAAGATATCATAGCAAGTCCTATATTAGTATTTAGGCCAAGGTATGAGTTTAGATTTATGAAGTGTTTCCAAATATATGAAACTTAATAATGTGATTATTAAATTAACAAAAGCATTGTGGAAAAGCAAGAATAACTTCATAAGAGATTCCTCTTGAGGCAGAGCAAAGCAAAATCCACACTGGGCAATAATCTTTTTAATAAATTACTGAGCCAGTTTCAAAACGCCACATCTTGGCCGATCTCTGCGTTGGGCTCAAATTTAAATCCTCGAAATACTAAAGGTATTCCTGTGGTTGAAATTTTCTCCCGCCTTGAGCTTGACCAAACTGAAACGTTTTGAAAGTGGCTCTACTATCAAAACGTCTTTAGAATAACTTTTTATCTCTCACGGCTTACAACTGTTAAAACATAAGCCTGGATAGCGGATATAGAGTAAAACGAAGAGTATTTATAATTATATATTAGCCAGTTATATTATATTATATAACTGGCTAATATAAATAATTGAAAGTAAGATACTTAATTGTAGTGTGAATCTTCTATTTCTTCTCCCAAATAATATGAGCTTGTGCTTATTATCTCAGTTATGGAAAGAGTGGCAATGTCCATGAATTTAGAATAATTTGAGTCATTGGCAGGCACCATATCAACAACCCTGGCAAATAGATTTTCTCCAAATATTTCCCGATTTTGTTCCATACGTCTAATCCCGTAGTGCAGTGTTTTCCGCTGATCAATCCCAAGTTTGTTTAAAAGATTTTTTGTTGTCCATATAGCTCCGAAACGAGCCACATCCGAAAGCCGGCTGGCATAGTTTACTGTATCACCAAGAGCGGTAAATTCCATATTTGGCGAAGGAGTATTTACAAAATATTCCTGACCTTCATTTATAGCAATATTAAGATAAAGATCATTTAACCAGCCTTTTCGTGTTTTCCATTCCATGTTTAATTGTTTCATTTTTTCTCTTAACTCAAGCGCACAATAAATTGAATTTAATATATAATTACTGTTTTTTTCTTTAAGAAAATAAAAAACCATCCCATCGCTAACATGCTTACCATAAGTACCATGATATTTCTTAAAAATATCATGCATATACTTCCATATATCACGGATAAGTTCAAAATATTCCTCTGGCGGCAATTCTGCACAAATTCGGCTGGAATCCTGTAGATCTGCGACAAGTACGGAAAAAGAAACCAGAGAAGGCATCCGCTGTCTCATCAATTCCTGTATAATTTTTTGGCGGCTTATATCAAGATCAACAATGCCGTATAAAACATCATTCATATGTGCAAGTATAATTAAAATGCCCTCCCGAAAAACCACATGGTACGCATGATGGGGAAATGAATCCTTTTCATTATTTTCTCCCAATTTCAAATAAGTTGCATATCTTGATTCATTACCAAGAGGTTTAACATTGTCATATACATTTTGGAGCAACAGGGTTTCCTTTTCCGTAATATCGTTATAAAGCTTTTTTATGGAATTTTTTTGAATTGTATTTTTAACAAATTTCATAAGATACGATACAAGATCATTTACTTCTGTGTCTTGATCATTTAATAGCAAGCCCATTTTTGAGAACAACTTAAAAATATTTCGTTCTGATGCATCTTTGATCAATTTGATATCGAAATTGAATATATTTTTTTCAGCCTCAGCATTAATCCAATCAATTTCAAAATTATTATTTATAAGAAACGCAGGACAGTTGATATCATTTATGCTTAAATTCAATAATAAACCTTCCTGAATATTTCTTCCGGAATTATTATGTTGTATTTCAAAATCATCTGTTGGTTTTAGAAATTCCGCAGATTGTCGATCTGATGAGATATATTCTTCTACAACATGTTTATCACTTTCCGGTGTCCCGGATTGCGCAGCAGAATGTTTTCCGCTTAATATACTAACTATGCTCTCCATAGACATGCCTTCTTTCTTCATTCGTTGCACAGCTGAAATTGAGTCAATAACACTTGGAGGAAAATAGCCAATTTTTTTTGCACGCGAACTTGGATCATCCGGTTTTCTCACAATCGGTTTAGGAATTATTCCCATTTTAATATAATTATTGAGCGTAGCACGTGATATCCCGGTCATCTCGAAAAGCTCAACACTTGTTAACCATTTGCTATCAGCATGTTCGGAAGAAATCATGGCCTTACCTTATTTAGTATAAGTTCCGTATTAGTCCGGATTCAAAAGACTGTATAAATATCCAAAATAACTTAATCAGTATAATTACCCAAAATATATAAATAATATTTTATTGTCAATAACTATTATACTGTTTAAGTTCTATATGGGGTTATTGTATAATTATAGAATTATACTGTTTAATATAAATATGCGGGATCATAGCTATTGATTAGCTAATTATTTCTATATTAATTAAATAGTTATAATAGCATTGGTGCTATAATTGTTTAACATAATGCAATATTATGATAATGCTTATACAGTATAACTTTCAGGCACTAAATTATACAGTATAAACAGCTACCAAATAACAATAAAACTACATTTATACATTGAGTATTTATTGTTATTTAGACTGTATAAATATCTTTAGCTGGAATAATAAGCACAGCTGGAAGAAAATTATAAAAATGATGGTCTTGACGGCCCCACCAAACGCTATAGCAAAACCGGCACGGTTATCAAAGTTTATAATTATAAAAATGGCGAATTTGATAAATGTCGGAAAACAAATATAGCGCTAAGGCCGAATAACAAAGAAGAAGCTGGATTTGGGTAGCTTTTGCGGGGTTACCAAAAAAGACAAGGCAGAATATTTCAAAATGTTCTGCCTTGATTATTTAATGATATGAATGGAAAGCGTATTATTTATTAAATCGTCGCCTGAACCCGGCCAAACCAAACAGGCCTGATCCAAACAGAAGCATGGTAGCCGGTACAGGAACAGGGTTAGGGCTACCCACCTCACTGTACTCAAAATCATCAAGAACAAAGTCTTTATAGTAATAAGATTCCCAGGCAAAGAAACTCACTTGGTCAACAAGTATATCTGAGTAACTTGATGTGAAATTAATAACATCAGGACTCCCATTATTAT
>JAHITX010000061.1 GCA_018817425.1 Pseudomonadota bacterium | reverse complement strand
CTGACCCGCTGCCGTATTTATCACAGCACCTTTTACATCGCTTCCCTTCATGTCAACTGCACCAAGACTTGTTTTATTCCCGGCTCCAAGTGCTACGTTTGTCAATACCTGACCAGCCGCCGTATTTACTACCGCACCCTTTACTTTTGTGTTTTCCAGATTGGTTGCACCAAGGCTGGCTTTATTATCTTTACCTAAAGCAACATTTGTGCTGGTCTGCCCGGCAGAAGTATTAATAACAGCTCCTTTTACACTGCTCCCGTTCATGGTGACCGAACTTAAGTTTGATTTATTATTGCTTCCAAGGGCAACATTAACAGAAGTCTTTCCAGCTGGAGTATTTACTACCGCACCTGTAACACTGCTGTTCTTCAATGCAACTGAATCAAGATTTGCCTTGCTATTTGAACCTAAAGCAACATTAACCTTGTTCTTCGTATTCGAGGTATTTATAACGGCTCCCTTTATGCTCGAACCGGCATATCCCAAAGTAGCACTCAGCAAAAGGCCGGTTATTGCTACAGACAGAGTTTTTTGAATATTGTTCATAATCCACCTCCTTAAACATTTTCGTCTAATACCTGAGATAAAACCACTGCAAGCAAAAACAAGCCCTTCATAAGGGTTTTCATATTTGATCGGACTATTGTGGCATCATCTTTAGATATATTTATTAACATTGCTTTTTTATTTGTACTATTTATAATCTAATTTCCGTTTTATTGTCAGTGAAGGTCGTCATAAATGTTTTGTGAAATATTAACAGGATAATAATCAAATATCAGTTTCCTATAGTTTAGAGAGTTTGTTTCAGACTGGAGTTGAAATTGAATTTATCAGTTTATCAACTTTGCCCAAAACAGCACCTTTAATATTCTATTTTGTTATCACTTAAAAATCAATAAATATTTAGCATTGGTTTTGGTGTAAAAACAGGGCATTGTATTAATAAATATAAGTTAATAAAAAAAGATAGGTTGGCAGACTCCTCAAAATCTATAATTGCCAAAGAACAATAGAAACATTGTTCGGGGGAGAAAAAAGCAACTTGAGCTTGCACGGTTCACATATTTCCCTATACTTTGCTGGAAATACGGGAGAAATATAATCAATAAAATTCCTTAAAAAGATAGCTATCCCACGGCAGAGGGCACTAATTTGCATGACTTACAGATAGCTGACAAACCTTTTCCCGGCAAGGTTTTAATTTATTAATTTAACTAGTTGTTCAACTTGTTAGACACAGCCATTAGCGGATTATTTGCCGCAGCATTTTTTGTATTTACCTCCACTCCCACAAGGACAGGGATCATTTCTTCCGACTTTTTTATCTTCTCTTTTTGCAGGCTTTTTTGAAACAGAATCATCACCGCCTGAAAATATAAGCTTTTGTTCCTTTGGCTTACTGATATCATCAATTTTTTCCGGCTCGGATATCTGTATTCTAAATAATATATTAACAACTTCATCCTTTACCCTTGATATCATATCCTGAAACAGCTCAAAGCCCTCTTTTTTATATACAATAAGCGGATTCTGCTGTGCATAGCCTCTTAATCCTATACCTTCTTTGAGATGATCCATTGAAAGGAGATGATCCTTCCACATACCATCTACCGTCTGTAACATAACAATTCGTTCGAGTTGCCTGAAATTTTCATCTTCTATCTGGCTCTCTTTCTGGTTATAAACTGCCATAGCTTCGTCAAATATGATCTGCTCAAGCTCTTCTCCATTTAAATTCTCAAGAACTTCAGCGCTTATATTATTTAAGCGAAAATTAAATTGTGTAAAAACCGCTTCAGACAAACCCTTTATATCCCACTCTTCGGGAAGCACCTTTTCGTCTGCATATAGCAAAGCAATTTCCTCAGCCTTTTCAAGTATCATGCTCTCAATAGAAGGCTTCAGACTTTGTCCGTTTAGTGCCTCTCGCCTTTGTTTATATATAACTTCTCTTTGCTGGTTCATTACATCATCATATTCAAGGAGTTGCTTTCTTATGTCAAAATTGTGCCCTTCAACCTTTGCCTGGGCATTTTCAATTGCTCTGCTTATAAGCCCGTGTTCTATTGGTTCTCCTTCCTGCATACCAAGTTTTTCCATTATGCCGGTAATACGTTCCCCACCAAAAATTCTGAGCAAATCGTCCTCTAAAGCAAGATAAAAGCGGGAAGATCCAGGGTCACCCTGTCTGCCAGAACGCCCGCGAAGCTGGTTATCTATGCGCCTGCTTTCATGCCTTTCCGTTCCCAACACATGAAGCCCGCCAAGCTCGGTTACACCTTCTCCCAAAACTATATCTGTTCCACGCCCGGCCATGTTTGTTGAAATGGTTACAGCACCTTTTTGGCCTGCCATAGAAATAATTTCGGCTTCTTTCTCATGGTTTTTGGCATTTAATACCGTATGCTTAATTCCTCTTTTTTTAAGCTTAGTACTCATATTTTCCGAAACATCTATAGACACTGTTCCCACAAGAACTGGTTGGCCTTTTTTGTTGAGTTCGGCAATTTCATCTAAAGCTGCTTCAAACTTCTCTTTTTTTGTTTTATAGATAGCATCAGGAAAGTCTTTTCTTACCATAGGCATATTTGTGGGAATAACAGCTACATCAAGATTATAAATTTTCTTAAACTCAGCGGCTTCGGTATCTGCTGTTCCCGTCATACCGGAAAGCTTATTATACATCCTGAAGTAGTTCTGGAATGTAATAGTAGCTAAGGTCTGGTTTTCATTTTCTATCTTTACATTTTCCTTTGCCTCGAGAGCTTGATGCAAACCATCGCTGTAGCGCCGTCCTGGCATCAAGCGACCCGTAAATTCATCAACAATTATAACCTCGCCCTCTTTTACAATGTAATCAACATCCAGTTTAAACAATGTATGGGCCTTTAATGCCTGATTGACGTGATGCAATAACTCTATGTGCTTAGGATCATAAATATTACTTACCTTCAGCAAGTTTTCGGCTTTAGCAATTCCGTCCTCGGTTAATGCTACTGATCTGGCTTTCTCATCAATAGAATAATCTTTTTCTTTCTTAAGGCCGGGGACTATTCCATTAACCATATAATACATATCGGTCGATTTTTCAGCAGGGCCGGAAATAATAAGAGGGGTTCTTGCTTCATCAATTAATATACTATCTACTTCATCTACTACCGCAAAATTTAGCTCAGGCTGAACAAGGGATTCCCAGTCGTACTTCATATTGTCTCTTAAATAATCAAAACCAAACTCATTATTTGTGCCATAAGTAATATCCGAATTGTAAGATCTTTTTCGTTCATGATCTGTTAAGCCATGTAAAATTGTTCCGACTGAAAGATTAAGGAAATTATAGATATTGCCCATCCACTCGGCATCACGTTTTGCCAGATAATCATTTACGGTTATGATATGAACCCCTTTCCCGGATAGAGCATTCAGATATGCCGGCAAAGTGGATGCGAGCGTTTTTCCTTCGCCGGTTTTCATTTCAGCTATTTTACCGGCATGCAGAACCATTCCTCCGATCAACTGAACATCAAAGTGCCTCATTTTAAGGGTTCTAAGAGAAGCTTCTCTGACTACTGCAAAAGCTTCCGGAAGTATTTCATCGAGACTTTCACCGCGTTTTATTCTTTCTTTAAATTGCGCTGTCTGGGATTTTAATTCATCATCACTTAAGGACTGAATTTTTGGCTCGAGAGAATTTATAGTTTCAACAATCGGTCTTAGTTTATTAATTTCCCGCTCGTTTTTGCTGCCAAATATTTTCGTCAGTAAACTTGCTATCATTATATATTTCCTTGAGTTTAAAGAATGTTGACACGGACAAACACTAAAATAACCCGCTTAAAATATAAAATAAATATATAAAAGAAATTAGTGAAATATCATTACAAGTGGGCCATTTTTATCAATTGCATAGAAGAAGATAATATAGCATACTGCCTCAGTTTAAGATATATTTATTTGGATTAACAGGAACGCTATTTAGACGAACTTCATAATGAACATGAGGACCTGTGCTTCGCCCTGTATTGCCGATACGTGCGATTGCCTCACCTCTTTTCACAATACTGCCGGGTTTTTTCAGTATCTTGCTAGTATGTCCATAATAGGTAATCATTCCATGCCCATGATTAATTACTATTGTTTTACCAAACGAGCCCATGTATCCGGTTTTAGAAACAATACCATCGGCAGTAGCAACTATTGGGGTTCCTTTGTTAGAGGCAATATCAATTCCTTTATGAAATTCTCTTTTACCTGTAAAAGGTGATTTGCGGTATCCGAATGTTGATGATACACTGCCGGATGTCGGCCAGATAGAAGGTGTTGCGGAAATAAGTTTATGTTGTTCTTCAAAAAAAGATAATATGGATTTGAATTCTTCATGTTGCCTGTTTGCAGCAAAATTTATTTCCGCAACTTGTTCATGCATTTCAAGCATTAAATTGTCATGTTTTTCAGTAAGAGCTTTTGTTGTATCCATATTTTCAGGGTTAGAACCCCCGATACCCAAAATAGCTTCTTTTTTTTTCCTTTTGATATTAGCCACAGCTCTAATTCTTTTTTCAAACTCGTGCAGGATTGTAAGTTTTGATTTAATATCTTTAATTTCATCTGCATAAAGCTTTAGCTGTTTACGTTGGCCGGTTAATTCATTTTCCTGTTTTAAAACCGTTTCTCTAAGATAAACATTATTAATGGAAGCTTTTTTTAATGTAATGTAATCATACATTAAATACGCCATAAATATCGCTAATACGGACAGAAGAAAGCAAGAGAAACGAACCAAATTAATAGATGCGGAAATTTGTTTTATTGTTGAGCCATTATTTTTAAATGATAGTAAAAAATTTTTCTTTTTCACACCAAACAAACCTTTTTATGTTCTACTGTATTAAAAATATAAAATTCAAGCCAAATTAATATAATAGATGTTTTTATTATTTCACAAGAGCTTAAAAGATCTTTACAAATCCACAGCGGCCTTAGCGCTGCATAACCATCAGAATTTATTTAAAAAATTGGAATTGATACCACAAGCGAAAAAACCTGTCAAGTTTTTTTATAACCCACTTATTTTGCAGCCCAAAAAAGAAAGTGACAATTTCAATTTTGGACTTATACTAAAAAGTCATGGTATAATTAATTCTAAAAACAAGGGGGGAAACGATGATATCATTTTCCGGAATTACTGTTTTTGATGGGGTTTATAAAGATATTTATTCCCGAATATGAAGTTGAATGCAACTTTATAAAGGCAGATTCTCCTAAAGAGGCTGGATCAAAACTTGCCTTGAAACTAAGAGAGGATCAATTACTATAATAATTTCAGTTGTTTCAATAGAAAATAAAAAGCCACACACAATTGAACGGTTACATACTATTATATTGCGATGAAAATTTGAAATTTTTGAATTGGTCGGGGCGAGAGGATTTGAACCTCCGACTCCCTGCTCCCAAAGCAGGTGCGCTACCAGGCTGCGCCACGCCCCGATTGTTGAAAAAATATATATTGGAGCCGTCATTTAGCATGCTTTATTTTTTACTGCAAGATGATATTTTAAAAAAAGGCGATTTTGTTAAATATTCGCAAAAATTCATATAACAATATTTTTGACCGGTTATTGTGTTATGATCAAAATTTATTTTAAGGTTTCGATGTATTCCTGTTGTTGAAAGTCTCACTTTCAATTTGCTTGGGCACAATTAAAGACTCTTCAATGACCTAATATTGATACGAGAAATTGAAAAATATAGTACCCCGAATAAATTTAGAAAACAAACAGAAAGGCAATTTCCTGCCATACAAAACAGGTTTTTTCTTAATCAAATACAATATATTGACATAACAAGGACTTTATTCAATTTCGCTTGACACTAATAATTACTTTATATTAAGTGTATAAGTTGGTAATGTAAAGCTTGTAAGAAAATATGGTTTTCTTTAATTGAACAAGCGATCTAAACTTGTTTGCTCAAAATTACAAAACCGATAATATTTAACAAGTTGCGAAAGTGGCGAAATTGGTAGACGCACTGGACTTAGGATCCAGCTCTGGCGACAGAGTGGGAGTTCAAATCTCCCCTTTCGCACCAGTACTATTAAAATCAATTAAAAGTGAGTAGGCCAAAGATCAGAGATTGTTTTATCAGAAAGGAAATTTATGGAAGTTACTATAGAAGACATCAGTACAGTGAAGAAAATTCTGCATGTTGAGATTCCACTGGATGTGGTTATGCAGGAAGTTGATAATGCCTATGATAACCTTAAAAAGACTGCGAAATTAAAAGGTTTTCGCCAGGGTAAGGCACCCCGTTCGGTTTTAGAAAGTTTTTTTAAAAAAGATGTTCATGCGGATGTATCGAATAAACTTCTTAAGGATTCATTTATCGATGCTGTCAGAGAAAAAGAATTGAAAATTATTGGAGATCCGCAAATAGAACCACCTCAGTTTGATGAAAAATCACCATTTAAATATGAAGCAACTATAGAAATTAGACCCGAAATTTCCGATATTGACTTTAAAGGCCTGAATCTTAAAAAAAGTATTTATCCCATTGGTGAAAAAGAAATTGAAGCTCAACTTAAAATGCTTCAGAAAAATCTTGCTCAACAAAAAACTATAGAAGAAGCCAGGCCTGCTGCTACTGGTGATTATGCTCTTATTACATATGAAGGCTTTAAAGATGGGGAGCCATTTCAAGCAACAGAAAAAACCGAAAACTATACAATGAAAATAGGTTTGGGGAATTTTACAAATGAGTTTGATAATAATGTTATAGGAATGAACCCGGGTGAAAATAAGGAAATAAGCATTCATTTCCCTGAAGACTATCATAACCCAAAACTTGCAAACCTTGACATAGTATTTAATGTCACTCTCAATGAAATAAGGGAAGAAATTCTGCCTGAAATAGATGATGAATTAGCTAAAAACTTCGGCGAAAATAAAACACTTGATGAACTGAAAAACATGATACATCAAAACCTGAAAATAGGATATGATAAACGAGTTGACCAGGAATTAAATGAACAGATATTTACGTATCTTATTTCAAAAACACCGTTTGAAGTTCCTGAAATGATGATACAATATGAGCTTGAAAATATAGTTTCGGATGCTGAAAGGTCTTTTGCTTACCACAATACAACATTGGAAGCGATGGGATTTACAAAGGAAATCCTTAAGGAAAAATACAGTGATGTTGCCGAAAAACAGGCAAAACGTCATCTCATATTAGATAAGATAATAGAGCAGGAAAAACTAACATTAAAAGATGAAGAGCTTGATGATGGTTTTAAAAAAATGTCTGAAGAATTCAATCAATCTGTTGAAGAAATAAAACAGTTTTATATCCAAAATACGGATAGGCTCAATTATTTTAAACAAACCTTACTTGAAAAAAGCGCTATCAATCTTATATTAGAAAACAGCAACATCGAAAATGTTGAACCTGAATCAACGGAATCAAAAGAATAAATCAATTTATTGAATTTATATTCCTTAATATCAAGGATTTGTTAACTACATCAAGTTAGAAGGAGAAATATTTTGCCACTTATACCTATGGTTATCGAGCAGAGCAGCAGGGGAGAGCGTGCGTATGATATTTACTCACGTCTTTTAAAAGACAGAATTATATTTCTTGGAACAGCAATAAATGATGAAGTTGCCAACCTTATAATTGCCCAGCTGCTTTTCCTTGAATCTGATGACCCTGAAAAAGATATAAATTTTTATATCAACTCACCGGGTGGAATTGTAACTGCAGGCCTGGCTGTTTATGATACAATGCAGTATATAAAGTCTGATATTGCAACTGTATGTATAGGTCAGGCTGCAAGTATGGGGGCCCTGTTGCTTACAGCGGGAAATAAAGGAAAGCGTTACGCTCTTCCCAGTGCGCGCATATTAATTCATCAACCCATGGGAGGATTTCAGGGCCAAGCTTCCGATATTGCCATCCAGGCTAAAGAAATATTAAGAATGAAAGAAACTTTAAATGAAATCCTGACTTTACATACCGGAAAAGATATAAAGCAAATACAAATAGATACAGATCGAGATTATTTTATGTCCGGCAACGAAGCGAAAGAATATGGTCTTATAGATCATGTTATAACTAATAGAAATGACCTTGATAATATTGAAAAAGCCGGAGGCGCTAAATGACCAAAAAGAGCAACGACAGCGATAGCCTTTTTTGCTCATTCTGTGGAAAAAATCAGAAAGAAGTTACAAAGCTGATTGCAGGCCCTGCTGTTTATATATGCAATGAATGTATCCAGCTTTGCAGTGAAATTATTGATGAAGAAACTGATAAAGCCACTATTGAACAGGAAACCCTTTTAGTTCCAAAACAAATAAAAGAAATGCTGGATGACTATGTTATTGAGCAGGACTATGCCAAAAAGATTTTATCCGTAGCTGTATACAATCATTACAAGAGACTTAATTCTGACATCAGCAAAGGTAGTGTTGAATTACAAAAAAGCAACATACTGCTGATCGGTCCCACCGGTACAGGCAAAACACTGCTGGCTCAAACTTTGGCCAGATTCTTAAATGTTCCATTTACTATAGCCGATGCAACAAGCCTTACCGAAGCAGGTTATGTAGGCGAAGACGTGGAAAATATAATTCTATCTTTGTTGCAAAATGCTGATTATGATGTTGAAAAATGTAAGCGTGGGATCGTTTATATTGATGAAATAGATAAGATAGCTGCAAAATCCGACAATCCTTCGATAACCCGGGATGTTTCGGGTGAAGGTGTTCAGCAGGCACTCTTAAAAATTATAGAAGGAACTACAGCAAGTGTACCTCCGAAAGGAGGGCGGAAACATCCCCAGCAGGATTTTGTAAAAGTAGATACAATAGATATACTTTTTATTTGTGGTGGCACATTTAATGGGCTTGACAAGATAATACAAAATAGACTCGGATCAAAGTCAATGGGTTTTGGTGCAAAAATAGCCCCTAAGGAAAATAAAAGTAAAAGTGAATTATTAAAAATGGTTCAGCCCGAAGACCTTATTAAGTTTGGCTTGATTCCCGAGTTTTTAGGACGTCTTCCAGTTGTTGCTTCTTTGGATGAATTGAGCGAGGCTTCACTTATACGAATTTTGACAGAGCCTAAAAATGCACTTATAAATCAATTTAAAAAGCTTTTTGAAATGGAAGCCATAAATTTACGGTTTACTGACAGTGCGTTATCTGCCATCGCAAAAGAAGCTCAAAAGCGTAAATCAGGAGCAAGGGGGCTTCGAGCGGTTCTCGAAAGCAGCCTCCTTGATATAATGTATGAAATCCCTTCGGCAAAAAATGTAAAAGAATGTGTAATCAGCGAAGATGTCATCAATAACAAGGAAGAACCAATTTTATTGTTTGAGCAATCAAAAAAGCAGGCTTAATCTCATAATTATAAATAGTTGACTTATGGTTAATATCCCAAAAATTTTCAGCAAAGATCAAAAAGGTTCCCTGGTGAATATGCAACTTCCACTTTTACCGCTAAGAGATATTGTTGTTTTTCCTCATATGATCGTTCCTTTATTTGTAGGAAGAACCAAATCGATAGACGCTCTGACATATGCTATGAATAATGACAAGAGCGTATTCCTTGCGACACAAAAAGCCTCACAAGAAGATGACCCTAAAGAAAAGGACATCAATTTAATCGGAACAACCAGCAAGATACTACAGCTCCTTCGTCTTCCCGATGGAACCGTAAAGGCATTGGTTGAGGGAAAATCAAGAGGACGCATTGTATCTTTTTTAAGTGATGATGGTTTTTATAAAGTTGAAATTGAGCCTGTAGCAGAAATTGGAGTTGATGAAACCGAAAGTATTGCTCTGTGCAGGGCTTTGGTTGAAGCATTTGAGGAATATTCAAATCTTACCAAGAATATTCCGAAAGATTTTGAGAAAAAGCTTACCGAAATTATGGACCCTTCTCATATGGCCGATACGGTGACTGCTCATTTTCCTTTTAAAATGGAAGACAAACAAAATCTTCTTGAAACGCTTTCCATTAATGATCGTTACACTTTTCTTCTTCAGCTGATCAATACCGAACTTGAAATCTATAAAACCGATCAGCGGATTAAAAGCAATGTTAAAGAACATATGGATAAGACCCAGAAAAACTATTATCTAAATGAGCAGATACGGGCCATAAAAAAGGAGATGGGAAACGAAGACGACTTTGGCGATGATCTTAAAGAGCTGGAAAACCGCATCAAAGAAAAAAAGATGTCGGAAGAAGCGGAAGAAAAATCAGCTCAGGAATTTAAAAAGCTTAAAATGATGACCCCGATGTCAGCTGAGGCAACAGTTGTAAGAAATTATATCGATTGGATTATAAGTCTCCCGTGGTACGAATGTTCTGATGTGAATTCAGATATTAAAGATGCGGAAAAAATTTTAAACGAGGATCATTTCGGTCTTGAAAAACCAAAAGAAAGAATTCTCGAATATTTGGCCGTACAAACTCTTGTTAAAAAAATAAAAGGTCCAATTCTTTGTTTCGTAGGCCCTCCTGGTGTTGGTAAAACTTCTCTTGCCAAATCCATATCAAGAGCAACGGGCAGAAATTTTGTCCGCTTGTCTTTGGGAGGTGTTCGTGATGAGGCTGAAATAAGGGGGCATCGGCGTACATACATTGGCGCAATGCCTGGAAAAATAATTCAATCTCTTAAAAAAGCCGGAGTAAACAACCCAGTTTTTTGTCTTGATGAAATTGATAAAATGAGTATGGATTTTAGAGGAGACCCTTCGGCTGCTCTTCTTGAAGTACTTGATCCCGAACAGAATAACGCTTTTAATGATCATTACCTTGATCTTGACTATGATCTTTCTGATATCTTATTTGTTACAACAGCTAACACACTTCCTGATATACCGCTTCCACTGCAAGACAGAATGGAGATTATCCGGCTGCCCGGTTATACTGAAGTCGAAAAATACCATATAGCAAAAGATTTTCTGCTTACGAAGCAAATCGAAAGAAACGGTTTGGAAGGTATGGATATTTCTTTTTCTAAAAATTCCATTTATACAATAATCCGGCATTACACAAGAGAAGCAGGAGTAAGAAATCTCGAACGTGAGATTGCTTCAATATGCAGAAAAGTTGCGCGTGAAGTCTTGGATGATAATGGTAAATGTTCCTTTAATATTACTGCTTCATCCATTTCCAAATATCTTGGGCCGCACCAGTTCAGGCATGGAAAGGCTGAAGAAAAAGATCAGATAGGCCTTGTTACAGGTCTTGCATGGACACAGGCAGGTGGTGAACTTCTTTGCGTTGAAACGCTTGTTTTGCCTGGAAAGGGTGATGTTACCATAACAGGCAAGCTTGGCGATGTAATGAAGGAATCGGCTCAGGCGGCTGTGAGCTATGTCCGCTCACGTGCCGAAAATCTTATGTTAGAAGATGATTTTTATAAAACAAAAGATTTGCATATACATATTCCTGAAGGCGCTATTCCCAAAGACGGCCCTTCGGCCGGTATTTCCATGTGCACATCAATTGTTTCGGCATATACAAGAAAGCCTGTTTACAGCAACATTGCAATGACCGGTGAAATTACTTTAAGAGGTCGTATTCTGCCTATCGGTGGTTTAAAAGAAAAAATACTTGCAGCACATAGAGGAAGAATAAAAAAAGTTATTGTTCCAAAAGATAATGAAAAAGATTTAAAAGAAATACCACAAAGCGTTCTTAAAGAAATTGAAATTATTCTTGTTGAACACATGGACGAGGTACTTTCACATTCTTTGATTATTAACAGAGGAGAACAATTATTTAAAAATAATGATATACCTCTTTCAATTCCTGTAGAAAACCAGGATATTAATCAAAGGGCTCCTTTAATTTAAACTGAATTTGTATTTTTATCAGTTTGGACTTGACAATACATACACATATTGTTAAATGCTTCTTTCTTGAGATACAAATCTTAAAAAGAGTTGAATTTTTGCATGGGCGGGTAGCTCAGCTGGGAGAGCATCGGCCTTACAAGCCGAGGGTCACAGGTTCAAGCCCTGTTCCGCCTACCAGCAACTCTCTGTTTTGAGATTAATAAGATAAAATGGGGGCGTAGCTCAGTTGGTCAGAGCGCCGGCCTGTCACGCCGGAAGTCGCGAGTTCAAGTCTCGTCGTCCCCGCCATAATAAGATAAGGATTAGCCTGTTTAGGTTAATCCTTTTTAGCCAATGGCTTGCCATAATCAGTCATCAGAGTGTATCAGCAGACTTGTGCAAAAACCTACCTTAGTAAATTATCAATTTTATCAAAATTACTAATAGTAGCCTTTTATTACTTATTTATAAATTCAAATTAGCCAGTTTCAAAAAGTCCCATTTTGGCCGATCACTGCGTTGGGCTCAAATTTCAATCATAGAAATACTAAATGTATTCCTGTGGTTGAAATTTTCTCCCGCCTTGAGCTTGACCAAACTGAAACGTTTTGAAAGTGGCTCAAATATATAATTCTGATTTACTCTCCGAGGGCAATTTAATATAATTCTAATTTGAAGCCATATCAGCAAATATTTATATAGAGCCGATTTCACCGGTCATCAGATAAATGGCGCCAAGGCCCGTGCTGTATTCAAAACGGCTTTTGGCAGCACTTAGTTGTAGGGTTTGCAGGATCTCATTGATTTGTATATCAGACCTGAAGGGTTCTTTCTCAAAACCGAAGAAGAGTTTGTACAGGTTGTTCATCTCCATAAACCACCACCCTTGTAACTGTGCTCATGCCGTATAAACGTAATGATTAACTTATAAATTTGGCCAGATATATTAAAGCAATAGCGATAAGTTTCAGAACTGACCTGTTTTAAGCATCACAAGCGTGCAGGCTTCTTCCGTGATGATTCCATTTTCTTTCAGACTATCACGAAGCGATGAATTTTCCGCGCCTGGGTTAAAAATCACACGCTTTGGTTTTAGCGCAAGAATATCATCTTTTTGTGAAGCGGATACTTTTTCGTTAACATATAAAGTGATAGTATCAATTGTGTCATTAATATCGGAGAGCTTGTGAGCTGTGGGAAGCCCTCCGATATTATCAAATGCTGGATTCACGGGTATTACCTGGTGACCGTATTTCGCAAGCAGGAGAACAGCTTGATTTGAATAACGTTCCTCCTTGGGACTTGCCCCAAGAACAACAACTTTTTCTTTTTTTTCAGTCATGGAAATTACCTTATTTAATGTCCGGTATTGTGTGCCCATATGCGTTCGATCAGTCCAAAGTCACCTACTATCTGATCTATGCGATCCCTTTTGGTGTACATATCCCAAAACGATTCGGCAATGCTATATGCTGATATAAGCGGCATCGAGGACTCAGGCGTAGGCGGCGGCGGTGCTTTTGGTTCCTGCAGGGAACCGTCTCCCTTGTCAACAAGGCCAGATATAAGCATCATACCTGCATAGACACCGTCTTTTTTCAGAGTACGGTGGAGTGAATGCGCATAACTGCGTATTCCGCTTTGAGCCATTGCGAAGTTTGAGCTAAATGGCACTGGCTCTATAGCTGAAGCAGCAGATGTAAAAAGCAATCCGCCATTGCCCTTTTCAATCATGCCCGGCAATACAGCCCGCACCGCGGTAATCGCACCGAGAGCAACTTCCATGTGCGGACGCACATTCTCAACCGTTATATTCAGAGGTGTTGCCAATAATTGAGGATCAGTTGCAGGACTGTATTCAAGAACATCGATTGATCCGAAGTTCTTTTGAGCCTTTTCAATGGCTGATGCTAACCCTTTTAGATTTCCAGCGTCGGCCTGAAAACCTTCGGCTTCAACTCCATTTTCTTTTAGCTTAGCCACACAGGCATCAAGATTAGCCTTTGTGCGGGAAATTAATGCCGCTCTGAATCCTTCTTTACCAAAACGGTTTGCAACATGTAAACCTACGCCAGGGCCTGCTCCTATTACCATGATTGTTTTTGACATGTCTTTCTCCCTATTGTGAGTATATAACCGTTAGTATTTTGTTATAAATTAAATTTATCCCCCAAATTAGTTGGGAGAAAGGGGTCCAGGATTCAAGATCAAAAATAGTATCCAAGTTCAACCTGCACAAACTCATCCGCCTCAATGGAACTTAGAGGGTCATTATTTCTAACATTGCTTACACCACGCATCTCAATGGATAGCTTGAATGAATTGCCTATACGTCTTTGTGCTTCAAGATAAAAATATTGCGACCTGTTTTCAAGATCGTGAACCAGCGCAGCAAGTATTTCTGTAGATTGAATATCATTAAAAGATATGCGCATCCCAAGAGCAAGGTCATTATCCATAGCTTCCGTTTTTCTCTCATTGTAAAGATATTCGCTTATAACGCCAAAATCAACACCTGAAGCTGCAACATCAAAAAAAGTATATTCAAAGCCTGTAGCAAAAGCGAAGAAGCGTTCTCCCTGCCCGGACCTTACAATAGCTTCTAATTTTAAAAGCCAAGCCTCAAAGGTTGATTGCATATCGATGCCGGTCTGATCTATGATCTCATAAATCGGTATAAGTTCAGCTTCTCCATGACTGTTCACAGAAAAAACCGATGGATCAAATCTGGGTTCACGGCTTGTGCCTGAAAAATGCGAAACGCCTATATCCCATATATCAAAAGAGTGCGCCCATCGAAGAGCAAAATCTACATGATTCTCCTTAGCACCCGATTCATAGATAGCCTTATCATTGTTTATAAGGATTTTTGTGCCTGGTCTTCCATCACGCCCCGGAAATGTTCTTTCGCGAAAACCCGGCAATACGAACAGATTTAAAGTACCCCAGTTTTCAATAATGGAAAGATTGACCATAGGCTGACCAAGAAGATCTTCGCCATCGGGATTTTCCACCATATCTATCTGGTTTATTATGTTTACAAGATGTACGGTCTCGGTAACACCCCAGAAAACCGTATTTATACCGATTTTTAACTCCCACTGAGGCATTACCTTATGATAGTATAATTCGCGAATATCTAAATGGGATCTTTCGGAATCGTTTTCGTCCAGGCGAAAAAACGGGGTAAATGTAAAACTGTCTCTTGAATCAGGCAAACGATAATACAGTTCGGGTTCAGCAGCTATGGACAGGTTCTCGGACTCCTGATATTTGCGTGCCGGTGACTTATAAAAATAGCGAAATTCGGATGCAAGATTGCCCGACATCTCAATTTCAGCAAAAGCATTTGCCGGCCACACGACAAGCAGGCTTATAAAAATTTTAAAACTTATACTTCTGATAAGATACATTTTTATTTAGCGCGTTTTAGTGCATTTTTGTCAAAATCCCGTTTAGTTAAACCTATCTTGAAGCGGTAATCGCTAAACTTTAATATAGTACTTTCTTCCGTCTGATGGTTTAACATATCCATACGCATGGAGCGCCAGTATTTATCCAAATACTGTTTATATTTCGTCAATTTGAGGGTTTTTAGCAGCTTGTTTCTGCGGTCGTAATAATCAATTTTGTGAATCCGGTATTCGTTAGTGTCATGCCATACGATTTGTTTTGAATATCCGGAGTGTTCATAGGCCGGAATCCATTCTGACACAAAACATTGCTCACCATCACATGCTTCTTTATTAAGAAATTTATATCTGAATTTTTCAAGTTCAAATGAGCTAAAATCTTCAAAAGCAAATTCACTGCCCATAAACCGTCCTGATCTGTTTTTTGAAGAAATTCTTTTTACTCTTTTTAGTGCAGGAAGATACAGCCACTGATCATCCGATTCAATACCGTGACTGTATGTCAACATGGCCGTTCCTTTTACATCTGCCGGTTCATCGAATATACTCAATGTCCAGTCACCGTCGTCCTTTCGTTCCAGTGTAAGTATGCGCATTTGACGTACACGCTCAGTACCTCTTCTGTCTTTTAGGATCATTGTAAGGATTTCTTCGCTGTTATCAAATCCTTCATCACGTTGTTTTGCCTCTTTGGCAATAGCAAGGCCCTTTTCTTCCGGGCTAAAACTATCAAAATCAGTTGCCTGCGCCGTTGTGAAAGTAAATAGAATTAAAAAGATAAATAATGATTTGGGTATATTCATAAACAATCTCCTTAAGGACTTGCTTTTCATTTCCATCTGACTCTGCAATAAAAGGGTGGCAGGGTATAAAACCCTGCCCTACAATCTAATTTCGTAGGGCGGCATTTAATATGCCGCCACAGATGCTTCATTTCCTTCGACATTAAATTCTTTGCCGAATGGTTTAAAAACCAGAAATATTGCCGGCATTAAAAATAAATCGGCAATCAAAGCGGAAAAAATTATAATTGCCAGCAAAACCCCGAAACTTGCCAGTGTAAACATTTCTGAATATAAAAATACCATAAAAGCACTTACCAGCACAACAGAAGTAATTGTCATTGCCTGACCTACGCTATACAGGCCGTTTTTCAAAGCTTGTCTGTAATCACCGCAAATAAAAAACTCCCTGCGAAGCCTTGTCATAAGATGAACGGTGTCATCAACGGCAATACCTATGGCAATTGTTGCAAGCATTATACGAAAATAATCAAGATGTATTCCTTTCCAGCCCATCAGTGCCAGAACAAAAATAACAGGAGCAAGGTTGGGTATCATACACAACATACCTATCTTAACTGAACGAAAAGATATACATAAGATGCAGGTGATTATGCAAAAAGCCAAGATATAACCTTTAATCTGGCTGCCGGCTATATAATCGGCTATTTTTACCCATAGCAATCCAATGCCTGTAAGTTTAACATCAGCCTCAGTAATTTGGTTTTTGTCCATAAAGTCTTGCATATCATGTAACAAGTCTGCAACTATGAAGGAATCAGACAAAGCTACTCTTAATTCAAGAGCTGTTTTAGAGTAATCTGACGTTACATAGTCTTCAAGTTCTTTTCCTCCGGACATTTCATACATTAAAAGATATTGGGCCGTTAGTTCTCGGCTCTCGGGAAGTTTGTAATAAGCCGGGTCATCACCATGAAAACTTTGATTGATGTCTTTTAGTATATCTACAATGGAATAGGTTTTTTTTACCAATGCATTTTGTTCCGCTCTGGTTTGCAATGCTTCCAGTTTTTTAAGAACATCGGAATCTTTGATGCCATCAGGGTGTTTAGTATCAAAAATATAAATAACACTTAGCCAACCACCCATAACCCTTTCAGCATATTTGAGTGTCTGGTGAATTTCGGTTTTTTCCTTAAATTCTTCAAGAAAATTATAGGCTACCTTGAGTTTTAAAATACCTATAAATGAAAATATCATAATTATTCCCGCTATTACTAAAATCATGCGGTTATGCTTTAGGTTAAACTCAATTATCCGTTTGAGTACTGGTTTAATATATTCTTTACTACTCTTACGACTCTGTACCCGGGAGCTTATTTTTTTCCGGCTAAAAGACAACAGGCAAAGCAACAGCGTAAACGTAAGAATAAAAGCCAGCAATACACCAACCGAACCGAAAACTGCAAACTCGGATAATGCTTTTAATTGCGAAACAGACATTGCGAAAAAGCCCGCGGCAGTTGTCAATGCAGCCAGCAGGCAGGGCAAACCTACAAGTTCTACGGTCTGACGCAGTGTTTCCCTGCGATCAAGCCCTTTTGAAAGGCATATCTGAAATTCGGAAAGCAGATGTACTGATTGGGCAACGGCAATTGCCGTGAGCAATGTAGGTGCCATTATAAAAAAGACACCCATAGAATACCCCATAATTCCCATAAAACCAATCGTTAATACAATAGACCATATCACTACCGTTAATGGCCCGGCAATTCCTAAAAATCTCATACGAAAACAAAGCATACCGACGATGCCAACGATAATAAAAGTTATAAGAGTCAGCGTTTCGGATTCGGATGATAAAACTTCATTGTAAACTGCATTTATCGGCACATCGCCGGACAGGTAAAATACTATGCCCTTATATTCAGGCCTGGACAATATTTCTCTTATCTTCGTATTGCTCACCTGAGGATAAAGGTTATCAAGTCCGTCACCACCATTGGGGTCAAGACGAATTTCATCAAGAGGCTGGATGCTGGTGCGATTCATTTCTAAAATTATAGCAGCATGGTCAGCAGCCTTATTTATCAGACCTCCTATGTAGATCGGCTTTTTCATCACCAGGTCGCGAGTATGCAACAGCTGTTCCTGGGTTTCCGGGAAATCAAGCAGTAATTCGTGGATTTCGATAAAATCACCTTCAGCCTCAATGAATTCCACATTTGCAAGGCTTGTTACTTCTCGAACAAAAGGAACTTCATTTTCCAATGCCTCGGTAAGATTTGCAATTTTTCGCATTACTTCAAGGTCGAAAGGGCCATATGGTTTGTCAGGAGCTTTGTATAAAATATAAGCTATTTCATCGGAACCGAAGTCTTTCTGATATTCTTTGTAATATTCATAGGTCGGGTCGTTTTTGTGGAAAAAAGCATCAAGGCTGCCGTCAAATTTTACTTTTGAGGCAAAAAATAAACCACCGCCAAGAAACAGAAGGCATAATACAAGCACAAGCCAGCGATAATCATAAATCCATACAGCCATGCGGCCAAAACCTGCACTGGCTTTGTAAAGATAATCATTTTTCCTGTCCATATATACCCCCTCTTATAAGTTTAATTTAACTTCCTTTTCTCATCTCAGCATACCATAGCATAAAACACGCCAAGATATTTATATCTATAAATATAGGTAGTTAAATAAATATAGCGGTTAAAGGTGTTGCATCCAGCATTTTGATGTGTTGTATTAAACACTTATACAATAACGTCTTTAATAGTGTAGAGAAACAAAAATCTATTAGAGACGCAAGATTTTGCGTCTCTACTTTTTGTCTTTTTTGTTCGCTAAAAAACCTTTTACCAGCATTACAGGCATATAAACAATAATTGAAAAAGACAACAGGCCTAAAGACTGCCAGATATCTTTAGGTTTTACATAT